>WFQS01000531.1 GCA_015486915.1 Desulfobacteraceae bacterium | reverse complement strand
TGTTGTTCATTACAATTGCAGTAATATCCATATTCCTGCGTGCCGCATGGATAAAATGATTGCCGCCAATGGCAAGTGCATCTCCGTCGCCCATGGGCACAAGAAGCTTAAGTTCCGGTTTGCTGAATTTAACACCAGCTGCAAAGGCAAGTGCCCTGCCGTGTATTGTGTGCAGGGAATGGAAATCAACATAGCCTGATATTCTTGCAGAACACCCGATACCCGACACCATTACAACATTATTTTTATCAAGTCCAAGTTGATCCACAGCCCTTAAAAGGGAATTTAACACGATACCGTGCCCGCATCCTGGACACCACATGTGAGGGAAAAATCTTTCTCTAATGTATTGTTTTGCCTGCATTTTACACCCCCCTTCCCTGAATGACCCGTAGAATACTTTTAATATCTGATGGTGTTATAAGTTCACCATCAATTCGATTGGCGAGAAAAACTGTTTCAGGCCGGTCAATGCATGCCTTTACCTGGGCTAATACTTGGCCCATATTCATTTCCACCACCAGTACAGCTTTTGCATTCCTGCATTTTTCCCTGACCATTTCTTTTGGAAAGGGCCACAGGGACTGAAGCTCAAGGACTCCGAGTTTCTCGTTTCTTGCCCTTCTGTTTTTTGCTATGTGAATTGCAGTTCTTGCGGAGGAACCATAGGAAATAAGAATGTACTCGGCATCTTCAAGATAATGTTCCTTATATCTTGTAATCCTGTGTATATTATTGCTGATTTTGTCATTTAAATGGTGAAGAAGACCTTTCACAACTTTTGGATCATTTGAAGGAAAGCCCCACATGTCGTGAAGCAGGCCGGTTACATTGTACCTGTGATCTCCCCCGAAATCGGACATTGGAAGTCTTCCGTCCTCCCTTGGCAGATACGGGTGGTAATCCACGCCTTTTTTCAGGGCGGTTCTTAATCTGTTAACAATGGGAATTTCATTTTTTTCCGGAATGACAAGTTTTTCACGCATATGGCCTACGGCCTCATCAAACAGAAGGATAACCGGAGTCCTGTATGTTTCAGCAAGGTTAAACGCCTCAATTGTCATTTCAAAAACATCCTGGTGATTGGAAGCTGTCAGGGCAATGATGGAATGATCACCATGTGTTCCCCACCTTGCCTGGTTAATATCTCCCTGGCCGACATGGGTTGGGTTTCCCGTTGAAGGACCGCCTCTCTGGACATTGACAATAACACATGGAATTTCAGCCATGCAGGCATATCCGATTGCCTCCTGTTTTAAGGAGAAACCCGGGCCGCTTGTGGCTGTCATAACCTTGTGGCCTGTTAAGGATGCGCCGAGAATTGCACAGACAGATGCGATTTCATCCTCCATCTGGACAAATTTTCCCCCTTTCTGTGGAAGCCTTCTGGAAAGCAGCTCAGCAATTTCAGTGGAAGGCGTTATGGGGTAACCTGCAAAAAAATCTATGCCTGCGTAAAGTGCACCCTCGACACATGCCTCATTTCCCTGAACAAATTTTATATTATTATTCATTTTTCACATCCTGGTCAGTAACTACTTCAATTGCAAGATCAGGGCACCTTAATTCGCACATCCTGCAGCATATGCAATCCCCGGGGCGCAACGCTACAACCTTTTCCATTGAATCCAGTTCAAGAACGTCTTTCGGACAGAAATGAACGCAGATCCCGCACCCCTTGCACCAGTCTCTGTTTATTATATGTTCTTTTAATTTAGGCCTTGCCATAAAATCCTCTTTGTGGATAGTGATATTTCTATCAATACGCTATTCCAATGTTTTTAGGGAACACTATATTATTTGAGCACTGCATTAAGAAGTTCGCCTATATCCCATATCCTGATTCCAAGTTTTTTTTCATATTTGCTGAAATTGATAAGGCAAATGGGGCAGGTAACAACAATATTTTTAGAAACTGCGGCAAGCTCCCGGATTCGTATTTCAGATATTTTTCTGCTTAAGTTAGCATATGCATATTCCACAGGACCACCACAGCAGGCAGTGTTCAGGCCGTTGTTCTCAGGCTGTATCAGGTTGATTCCCAGACTTTTCATAACCTTACGCGTTTGCAGTATAATATTTAGATCCCGCGTCATAACGCATGAGTCATGTAAAACAAAATTATCAGGAAGATCACAGGAACCCTGTGAGTTTAATTTCTCTGAATTTTCAGCCAGATATTCCAGGTAGTGTTTTACCTTAAGATCATAGTTTAAAATATATTTGGGATACACATTACGAAGCATAAAAGTGGTATGAGGATCAACCGTAATCACCTGCCGTACTCCTCTATTTTTGAGCTGGCGATAAACTTTGTGTACATGTGGAGCAATTTCCGCTTCAAGTCCCAGGTCATACAGCAGTACACCGCTATATGGCTCTTTTTCATATAGATATGCAGGTTCCTGACCTGCCTGCCGCAGAGCTGCCAATATTCCCGTAAGAAGAGTGTTACTTTTTATACGGATTTCATTTGCTTTTCTTGCCTTAAATTTAATAACAGCTTCTCCGGCAATGTTATTGCCAATGGCCACCATTTTCGCAAATGCCTTAACCGATAAAAGCGGTAGGAGAGGCTTTGCGGTTTCCACCATGTTGGTTTCCTCAATGACATAGGGCAGCATCTGATACATACGGGCAGTTAGCAAAATAGTGGAACCTTTTTTTTCTAAATTTTTCCCTTCTGCCCATGTTGTCCAGTAGGGTTTTGAAAAGCCCAGAGGATCGCCTGTTCTGACCATATTGTCCTTTAGTGTTGCAAGCGCTTGAGAAATCATAATTTTAGATTGTTGCATGCTTGCCTCCCTTTACCAAAGTAGGGGATACCAATGACCTGCCAAGCTGGATAAGTTCACAGATCTCCAGGTTTTGTCCTTTGCTTTTGCAGATTGTCTCACAGCGTCTACACTGAAGACATGTATAAAGGCAAAAAATCATTGCATCGTCCAGTCTCAAGGTGCCGTTTAACAGATATTTTAAAATCTGCAGACGTCCAAAAGCCGACATGCTCTCGACGCCCTGCGATGCCTGATAGGTCGGACAGACATCAACACAAAATCTGCAGGATCTACATTTGGCTATTTCATTAAGCAGTTTTTCTTTTGCATTCTTCTTCCTGATCACATCCAGCCCTCCAGATTGCCACGATTTAATATGTTGTTGGGATCAAAAGTTTTTTTAAGAGAAACCAGAAAGTTGTAATAGCCCTCGCCGTATTTTTCTTTTAAAAAGGATGATCGCTGGGCAGTAAGACCCCACTCTCCTCCGCAGCCACCATACTTCACATTCAAAGTCTCTGTTTTTTTTCTAACCTCCATGGTAACTGCCTTTTTAACATCATTTGATATATCCTTAGTGGGAATAAATGCATAGGCATGGATTGTGGGAGCACCAATGTGTCCAAAGGAATAAAATTCATTTCCACAATAGCTGTCTAAGTTCAAAATAATTTCTTTGGCTTCACGGAAAGCATCCCTGAGTTTGTCCACACGTACAGTAATTTCACTTCCAAAGGTTGCACCAAGACGGTAAACATAATTTCCAGCTTCAGCTCTGCTGCTCCATATCTTGTTCCATTCATCCTGATCTTTGACTATTTTTGATTCCATGGGGCTGCCTTCATTCACAAAATTCAGAAAAACATCTGCTTTGGCTTTGCATCCGGCTTCAGTCGAAGAACTGATGGTCATCATGGCAACGGCTCCGGCAGGAGCTTGAAGGCCAACTGCCTCAAATCCCACCTTGGAGGCTTTTTCATCGAGATATTCAAAAAACATAGGAGTAGGAATACTTCTTTTATACATTGCCATAACCGTATCTATGATATCTTCAGAGCATTTGTAATAAGCCACAATATTTTGAGTATAGGGTAAAGGGATAATACGCATACGGATTTTAGTTATCACACACAAAAGTCCCTCAGATCCCACCAGAAATTTTGTGGCCTCAATTCCGGCAGGTTTCCGTGTAGACTCTGTCCCGGTTTTTAAAATTTCACCTGATGGCAGTACTACCTCCATGCCCAGTACATAATCACCTGGTTTACAAATAGTTGCATCCACAGCATGTGCACTTGTATTTACCGCTATTGACCCGCCTATGGTGGCGATCAATTCACTGCCTGGAAATACCGGTAACAGTGCTTTGAAAGTGGATAATATCTTGCGTAACTTACCAATGTGCATTCCTGGTTCTACCTCAAAATATCCCCTTTCCGGAAATGCCTGAAATTTCTGCATTCGCCCTGTGTCCAGCACAATACAATTGGTTTTTGGACGTCCAAGACCAACAAGCGAGGTACCTGAACCATGGGTATGCACAGGTATTTTTTTTTCATTTGCATATTTCAAAATTTCAGATACTTCCTTACTGTTTATCGGTCTCACCACGGCATATGGCATATTATTATTTTCTACGTCCCAGGGCATGGTATCTTTAGCATATGCTACGGACGTAGGACGATCCGTATAGGCATTTTCCTTGCCAACTATACGGGATAGATCCTTTTCCAGCCTTTTTAAATCAATACTCATTACAACAAAACCTCTCCCTTAACACTACGTTTATATTTCTTTGATAATACTTTGCTTATGTTTTTTTCCCGGAATATACGACAAAATTAAAATATTTATAATAACAGTCCACCTCGATAAACCCTGCCTGCTGCATCCACATGAGCTGAGAATCAAGAGTTGCAGGCAGATCACAGGTCATTCGTTTACGAACAGCGGCAAGCTCATCAGCGCTCAGATCAGCCTTTTTTAAATAATCCATCCAGTGCCGATGATATTTTTCACCCACAGCAGCGGTGGAACTTTCGACAAGATCTGCATTAATAAATATGCCACCGGGCTTTAATACCTTATAAATTTTTTCCATCAATTGATTTTTTTCAGTATGGACAAGATGATGAATTGACATTGCGGATACAACAAGGTCGTGCACGCCGGGTGGTGTAGTTTCAGCATAATCCATGGCAAAAATGGTAACATTGGAATTGTTTGTAAAGCGTTGTTTTGCCCTGTAAAGCATTTTTTCGGAAATATCCACTACACTGGCCATTGCTCCCGGAAAAGCATTAAGAATCAGTGCTGTCAGTAGTCCTGTACCCGCTCCGAGATCCAGAAAAGAAAAGGATTCTTCCGGTTTAAAGGGTATCAATTCAACAACAGTATTATAAAAAATTTCAAAATACGGAATGATCTTTTGCCGGTTAAGATCATATTGCATTGCACATGAATCAAATATAGTTTTTACGTTCATTATTTTCCAGTCATATCAGTGTTAATTCAGCAAGCTCACCCACATCCTCTACAGTTTCAAGATTGTCAATAAAATCTAAAACCGCCTTTATTCTGTTAGCATGAAAATCATACTCACTTGCAATGATGCATTTATTAAATTTTTTTCTACACTGACTCTTGTTCATTGGATTGGCAGGATTGCCTAAAGGAGCTTGTACATATTTTTCATAAACCTGGCCGTCCGTCATACGTATACACATCTTTAGATGCAGAATATCTTTATCAGCAAGGTCTGAATTCGGTATTACCATCACTTTTTCGGCAAGTTTTTTTACCTTAATGTCAAATATTGCACTATTCTCAAAATCAGCGAGACCAACATTTTTACGACACAGTGCCGTACTCACTGTATAGGGGATACTGAATTGAGCATCTACCTGTGGGTTATTGCCTGTTACAAAGGGCCTGCCCACCATTTCAGCAACCATTTTTGATGCGTAAACCTCTATTACATCGATATTATCCATAGAATTTTTTAATTCCGGCAAAATTGCAAGCGCAGCATCAATGGAAGAATGTGTCATGCGGCAGCTCGGATATGGTTTAATACTTAAATCCATAATAGAAAAATGTCTTCCCAGATCTTTAATAATCGGGGTAGCATCGTATTCTCCGTTTTCATAAAGATTATAAAATCCGTATTTTCCATTGAGGAATTCACGACTGCCGGTAATACCTGCTCTGGCCAGATACGCAGATGTTACACCTGCAGATGCAGCAAAACCAGGTTGCATCCGTTTAACAAGGCGACCTTCCACAAGCCCTTGGGCATTACCTGCACATTGGCTGTAAACTATCCCTAAAGCATTGGCGATCTGGTTTTTATCAAGACAAAGAATTTTAGCAGCCGCAGCCGCAGCTCCAAAAGAACCGCAGGTGGAAGTTCGGATCCAGGAAAGAGGTCTCTGTATGGCAAGACTCAAACGACATATAATATCAACACCTGCGACAAGAGCCGTGATAAAGAGTTTCCCATCAATATGTCCGACATCTTCTGCTGTGGCAAAGGCCGCAGGAAGGACACTGACAAAGGTATGTAAAGCAGATACATCCAGTGTATCATCAAAATCAAGGGCATGCATCATTGTGCTGTTGATCATTGCCGCCAGGGGAGGCACTGTTTTATAACCGTGAAGCAAAACACCGGAACCTGCATTAGCATCCCAGGCTCTTGCAAGAGTCATTATTTCATCACAGCCAGGCGCCCGACTTCCTGGAAAAGTAACACCAATTGAATCCATGATAAGAAATTTACAATAGTTGACCACCTCCATTGGTAACTCTTTGAACTGAACAGAGTGGATATAATCAACAAGCAGTTTTTCAAGAGTTAGAATGTTTTTATCTATATTTGGCATAAAAACTCCTTTATAAGGTTAACACCGGCATAAAATGTTTTTCAGATAATTTTAAGCTGGAATTTTATTCAAACATGGAAAGCCTATTCCTCAGGGCCAGGTCAGAGCCCTTAGCTCTGCCATATAAATTGGTTGAATTCCTTAGCTTGTGGTTAATTCCCCTCTGGGGTAGCAAGCCAAAGGCCTGGTCCTTTTGGCCAGGATTTTTTATTGACAATACTCTCATACATATGTCGTGTATTTTCCAGATGAAGTCTGGTTGTTTCGTAGGCCCTGTCCCCATCTCTATCAATAATAGCTTCCAAGATTTTCCGATGCTGGCGAATAAGTTCTAGAATGCCCTTCTTTCTTACGGTTTTACTGGTTTTTTCAATTAAAATTTCCGAATATGCATGGGTGATTGATTTTGTTGTAAAATTTATAATTGGATTCTTTAAAATTTTTGAAATTTCACAGTGAAAGCTGACATTCAGTAGCCGCGCCTCACGGCAGGATGTTTCAGTTAGCTCCGTTGCGGTATCCAATAATTCTGTTAGATGGGTTATGTCTTCATTAGTTCTTTTCAATACTATTGCTCTTGCAGTATTAGGTTCTATGAAAAGTCTGGCATCTATAAGCTGATTGAAGGTAACCTGTCCAAGACGAACCATATTCAAGAAATTGTCGGTAATGGCATCTTCGTTAGGTTTACAAATATATGCGCCAGCTTTTGCCCCCCGTTTAATTTCGATCAATCCAGACCTTACCAGATTTTTAAGAGCCTCACGTATGGTCACACGTGACACCTGAAATTGTTCTACAAGCTTCCTTTCCGAGGGTAATTTTTCACCCAGTTTAAAGGTACCATTTATAATTGGCTCCCGTAATTGTCTTTCCACTTCCTGGGAAAGAGGTGGTTTTTTTAGCGATTTAAAACTGTGCATGACAAATCCTTAACATAGCAACTGTTGTTATATGTTGTTACAGCGTTACTGTAATACAAACATAGTCCAAGTGTAACATTCTGTATAAATTTTCTATATTTAGAGACCTTCTGAAAGACACAAAATCGTCCTCATGGCCATTACAGTTAATTTTTTAGTATTCTTGTGAACCATCATGAGGTTGATACTGACAAAATTTGATTGGTCGTCATCCATATACCTGTTCATACTCAATTACGCCACTACCAGACTCGGCAGCCATGTAGCGAGAAAAGGAAAGATCATTATAAGACCGATCGTTATAATATCGATAATAATAAAAGGAATTGCACCCCAAAATAAATCCTTTAGATCCATTGACTCCGGAGGAACTAGTCCTTTAACAATATAAAGATTCAATCCCATGGGCGGTGAAATGTTCCCTGCACACATATTAACAGTTATAAGAATACCAAACCATAAAACGTTTATATTAAGTGCATGGATAATAGGTAAAATAATGGGAGTTGTCATCATGACTATGGCAACCGGATCAAGAAACATTCCCATAAAAAGAAATCCAACCATAAGCACAGTTACTATAGCTGCGGGAGGTACAGGCAGACTTACAACCCAGTCAGTAAGTGAAGTTGCACAACCTGAATAAATAATAATATAGCCAAAAGAAGTGGCTCCTATAATTATCCAGCCAATCATTGTGGTTGTTTTGACTGTGGCAAGCAGAGAACGCCTAAGCATCTCTATATTGATGGTTTTCTTTGCAAAAGCAATTATGAACACAGCAATACAGGCTATTGCACTTGCTTCTGTAGGAGTTGCTATACCGGTATAAATAGTAGTCAACAAAATTACTACGAGGAGCAGAAGCGCCCATACCCTCCACAGAGCACTCAATTTATCCTTCCAGGTGAACCTGATATCATCCCTCGGAGCAATTGAAGGATTTAATTTTACTCTTATTCCAATGTACAACAAAGCTAATATTGTCATAAGTATCCCAGGAATAATTCCACCTGCGAAAAGACCACCTATGGATTCATTGGCCAATGTACCGTATATTATCAATATTACACTTGGAGGAATCAATATGGACAGTGCACCGGCAAATGCCACAATTGCGCCGGACATCCCCGGTTGATATCCTCTTTTCTGCATTTCAGGTAGAGATACAAGTCCGACTGTAGCAGTGCCAGCCGTGCTGGCTCCGCAAACAGCTCCGAAAATGGCCCCAAAAACTGTGCTTGTCATACCGAGGCCACCGGGAAGATTTCGTAAAAACCGATCTGCAACATCGTAGGTGTCCGTTCCCATACGGCTGTACATAACTATCTCTGCCATAAGTATAAACAAAGGCACGCATACAAGTGTGTAATTGCTCATGTGACTATATCCGGCAAGTGCTACGCCATAAAGCCCTTCTGTACCTGGCCAGAAAACAAGTGCTCCCGCCATGCTTAAAAATCCAAGTGAGAAAGCCACTGGTAGTCCAAGAAAAAGGAGAAGGGTAAGGGTTCCAATTAGTATAAAAAGTACCAAATACCATTCCATAGCTATCAGCCTCCAAGTTGTTTGTTTTGTATTTTTCCAGTTAAAATGGCAATATTGCGAATAAATCTAAAAATAAACTCAAGACCAAGGAAAAATGAACCTATTACCAGAAAACTTCTCATTGGCCACAGAGGCCATCCCAAGTATTCTGTGCTTTTTATATTATTCGTCCATGCATTTATGGTAAATGCTGCTGATTCAACAAAAAACATTGACATATAAACGATGGCCATTAATGAAGTTGCTGCTTCCATCAGAGCCCTGCCTTTTTCAGAGGCCTTTTCGGTAAATATATCCACTGCAACATGGCCTCCTGCAGGAAGTGCCCATGGACCGCCGAAAAAAACTACCATTATCAACATGTAGCGGTTGATTTCAAAACTCCATGTAGTAGGAGCACCGAAAATATATCTCATGGCAACATCGTAACTGATTGTCAGCATCATAACAATAATAACCCATCCGGCAAATTCAGCCATTTTTTTATCAAATAGGGAGACTATTTCCATAAATCTGCCAAATCGACCGAATTGTTTGTCAAACTCGCTGTCCATAAATTTCTCTCCAAACTAAATTTTATGAAAAACTCCGTGTGTCAAGGTGGATTTTTCACGGTTTGTTGCGAACAGAACCGAAACATAAATCCGGTTCCGTCTCATGGCAGTAATATTCAAAATATAGTGTAAATCGCTTCGCCCATTTCATTCTGTGTTGCGAGGCGGGCTGGATCAATCAGATTCGCTTCATGGCTGCTATATTTTAATTATGCCATTTTATTGCTGACTTTTCTCTTTTTTCTTTAATAGTTCAACTAACTTTCTGCAGTCTGGGCTTTCATTTGCATACCATTTCCATACACTTTTCATCATTTTTTTAGATTTAGCTATATCAGCATCACTAAGTTTGAAAAATTTTACTCCTTTTTTCTTGCTCCATTCCATACTCTTTTGTTCATAGGCTGGCCAATACACCAAACTTGCCCATTTTCCCCAATTGTGTGCAACTTTAACGAGAATGGTCTGTAAATTTTTTGGCAGTTTTTCAAATGAGTCCTTGTTAATCCAGAGATCATCAGACCATATAAACACTGGTGGATTAGTATAGGTTTTTGCAATTTCGAAAAATTTATAATCCTTTAATCCATATACGGTGAAAAGCAGGGCATCAACAGTTCCCCTTTGAAGGGCAGGATAAATTTCACCCGTTGACATTGTTACAGGGGCAGCACCCCACGCTTTGGCAACTCGTGTCGCAACACCACCTGCTGCTCTGAGTTTAATATTCTTCAGGGAATCAATGGTCTTAAATGCATGATTACCTCTGCCTATTATTCCTTCACCAGCGCAAAGTACACTTGTAAGCCAAATTGCATTCGCTTTTTTAATGTAATCTTTGTATATGATATCGTGAAATTGACCCTTTCTGCCACCTTTATTATAATTCATATAATTCCAAAATGGCGTACGGTTGCCGAGAGAGGTATATGGTAACCAGTCAACATCGCCTTCAGGAACCATTCCGTGATAATAAACCGCAGAGCTTGCCAGCATATCAATGGTACCTCTTCCCAAACCATCCAGAGCTTCGGAAGTTCCTATCAGTTGGCTTGAAGGAAATAATGTAAACCTTATTTTGCCATTGGTTGCCTTTTTAACCATTTTAATGAATGTTTTATACGCCTTATATTCAGGGTGCTGCGTATTCCACGTCAGCTGCATTTTAAGGTTGTATGTTTTTGCGTGTGCAACATCATTAAAGACACCAAAACCAAAGATAATGGCAATGCCTATTACAATTACTGCTACAGTTGTAAAACCAGTTCTTTTCATTTTTTATCTCCTTAAAAGATTAATGGGTTAATTTCTTGCTGTTCATATTTCTGGTCTTATCTGATTTTTATCTCGCAAACACCTCCTTTTTCTATTTTGAGGATAAATAAAAATTTATTAATTAAAGAACTAAAGTTAGTTGTTATACCAGTATATTTATAATGTCAACTATTTTATCTGGATATTTGCCATAAAAATTCGCTACTCTACATCGTACTTTTGTATTATTCAGCCGCAATATGCATATGATTTGGACGTAGAAAATGCTTATGGCAAATATTCAGTATTTTATACACAGCTGACGTATGAAATATTTTAAAAAAGCAATTCTATATTAAAGGCATGGTGTAAAGAGTTTAATCATGAATGGGAAGTTGACGGGCCTGTGTTCAAATGCCCTGAATGCGGTATCGGCAGGGTTGATGTACTTTCAGGAAGAGAACTTGAAATAACTTCCCTTGAACTTGCAGATTGAATAAGGAGATCAGGTATTTTGCCTTGTCGGGCGTTAAGAAACGCAGGCTGTTTGAGAACACACTTGACCGCAGTTCCTTTTGCTTTAGACCGGCGGGGTATAATATACCCGCCGACTGTCCTTAGGCTGGTTCTATCACCCACAGGGGGCGGCATTATGCTATTTCCATTTGTTGAGAGGTGGCTGGACAAATCCCGATCCACCTCATGGCAGTTTTATATGAAATAGAACGTAAATTATTACGTTTATTTTATAATTTGTTGTGAGGTAATCTGGGCAAATCCAGATTGGCCTCATGGCCGTTATACAAATTTGCAAATAATCGTGAAGCCCTGTTCCATATTCTTTTACATTTTTTTCTGAATTCCAAGGTCAATTCCCGTTTTAAGAGCTTTCTCGTTCATTTTCATGAAATCGGATGGGATTTTGGTTTTTAAAACCTGCATAATGGAATCAAACTGCAGAAGATCTGTTATTCCAATGAGAGCTCCAAGCATGCAGATATTAAAAACAATGGGTTTCCCTATTTTTTCCATGACCGTCTCATACATGGGGAGTTCTATCTGCTTTGCGTCAACTTTTTTAAAGGTCTGCACAAATTTTGAATCGGATATAAGTAATCCCCCGGGCCTTATGATCGGTGAAAATTTTGCGTATGCTTCCTGGGTCAGGCAGACAAGGATATTGGGGCTGGTCACTTCCGGAAAATAGATGTTTGAATCGGAAAGTATGATATCGGATCTTGTTGAGCCCCCCCTTGCAGCAGCCCCGTAACTCTGGGACTGCACAGCATTCATATTTTCATAAATAACAGCGGCTTCGGCAAGAATGATTGCTGCTGTTATCACGCCCTGACCTCCTGAACCTGAGAATACAAGTCTGGTCCGTTTCATTATTGTTTCCCCTTGATTGCTTTTTGAGCTTTTTGAATAATTTTTTCATATTGTTCGCAGTATTCAGGTTTGTCTGATCTGTCAACAAAAATACCCCTGCTGATAAGTCCGGGGGTCTTTTT
>WFQS01000530.1 GCA_015486915.1 Desulfobacteraceae bacterium | reverse complement strand
GGTTTTGTTGAAAACAGCCTTTTGGCTGCCTTTTTTGTTATTGCTTTTAAAGGGTTTATTTAACAATGGAGTCTTAAAAGATTTCTTTAATGGAGTTTCAAATGGAAAAAAAATTTAATGCATCGGCATCCATTGAATCCGGGCTGGAATCAGGACTTAATATGTCAGGTCTTTACAGAACAGGACTTAAAGTATCAGGATTTCAATGGCGGGGTTTAAAGTCGGAAATTGTACCGGGATTTATCTTTTCGCTGATATTTATTCTTTCAGTTATGTTGCTGCTGACGTCCTGTGGAACACCTGATGAAAAAAAGATGGCTTTTTTTTCAAAGGGGGAAACGCTTTTTAAGGCAGGTGATTATGTAAAGGCTGAGCTTGAATTCAAGAATGCGGTACAGATCGATCCCAAATTTGCAAAAGCATATTATATGCTCGGGAAAACTGCCCTTAGGCAAAGGCATGGAAAACAGGCATTTGGCTGGCTTTCCAAGGCTGTTCAGCTTGACCCGGGTTTGATGGATGCCAGGATAACACTTGGTGAACTGTTTCTTGCCGGCAGGGCTTTTAAACGTGCGGAAGGACAGGCAGATGAAATTCTTAAAACAGATCCTGGGAACATCAAGGCAAAATTTTTAAAAATATCTGTTTATCTTGTGAACAAGAAATTTAAGGATGCTGAAACTATGCTTGATAAAATTGATAAAACAGGGGAAAGACCTGTTCAATTTTATCTGCTGAGGGCATCGTATTACAATGCCATTGGAAACAGGAGTATGACAGGAACGGTTTTGAATAAGGGAATAGAAAATTTTCCGGGTTCCCCTGTTTTAACAATGGCTCTTGTCAGGTATTACGGCCGGAAAGGGGATTTGCAGCTTGTTGAAAAATATTTAAAAAAAGCTATTGAGATTTCACCCGGAACCACAGGGTTGAAACTGAACCTTGCCGGTCTGTACCTTAAATCAAAAAACCTGGAAAAAGCCCTGGTTATCCTGAACAAAGTTCTTGAATCAGACCCGGAAAATGAAAAAAATGCCCTTACTGCGGCAATTTTATTATTAAAAAGCGGTTATCCGGACAAGGCCATTGAAATTGTAAAAAAAGGCATTGAGAAAACGCCGGAAAGTTATGGTTATTCTGCTTTAATGAGTGAGATATATTTGAAGAAAAGAGAGGTTGAAAAAGCTGAAAATGTTTTACGCAAATTTTTGTCATTAAATGATAAATTGTCAAAGCCTGATATTATCAAGGCTGAGATTAACCTTGCGAAACTGCTGCTGCTGCAGAAAAAAGCTGGTGAGGCAGGCAACCTGATCGATAAAGTTATAAAGGATGATCCAAAGAACCTTGATGCAAACCAGCTGAAAGGCCAGATGTATCTGGCAAGTGGAAATGGGCCTGAGGCGGTCTCAAAATTCAGGTCAGTTGTCAGTAGTAATCCGAAAAATATTGACGGGTACATTGGCCTTGCAAAGGCACATATTTTAAATGGAAATTATGACCTTGCACTTGATGTTCTGTCAAAAGCGCTGAAGGCTTATCCTGACTCCATTAAGCTTTTAAAGGAAAGGATCAATGTTAATGTGCATAACAAAAATGGTGCAGAAGCCGTGGAAAAAGATCTGAAACAGATGATAAAGCTTCAACCTGATAACTACGGCCCGGTTGCAGGTCTTGGCGATCTTTACCTTGCCATGAGGCGGTATAAGGATGCACTTTCTCAGTATCAGATAATAGAGAGTAAAAGGCCGGATTCACCCATTGGATATCTGAAAATCGCTCGGGTTTATGCAGGGCAGAATAAAATAAACAAAGCCATGGCTGAACTTGAAAAGGGGGGCAGAATAATTCATGATTCTTCTGTCTTTGCAACATCCATTGCACAGTTGTATCTCAGGCAGGGTAAAAAAAATGAGGCCATTAAAAAATTAAGTAATACCATAAAAAAAGATCCGAAAAACAGAATTGCCCGGCTCACACTTGCCAATATTTATGAGCTGAGTCATGATTTTGATAAGGCCATTGATCTATACAGGGGATTTTTGAAACAATATCCGAATTCCTGGATGGCAGCAAATAACCTTGCCTTTCTTTTAACGGAAAAGAAAATACAGACCAGTTCATCGCTTGATGAAGCTTTGACTCTTGCCGAAAAAGCGGAGAAAATTAATCCAGGTTCACCTCTTATTCAGGATACCTTAGGCTGGATTTATTATAAAAAGGGAGAGTTTGTAAAAGCTGAAAATAAGGTTGATTCCGCAATTAAAAAACTTCCTGGAAATAATGGGATTCATTATCATC
>WFQS01000529.1 GCA_015486915.1 Desulfobacteraceae bacterium | reverse complement strand
AGGATAAACGGCAGATCTGCAGGCGTTGTTGCAAGCCAGCCAAAAGTGATGGCAGGCGCCATGGATACAGATGGAATAGACAAGGTGATCAGTTTTTTATGCCTGTGCGACACATATAATATCCCGCTTCTTTTTTTTCATGATATCCCGGGATTTCTCGTTGGAAAGGAAGCGGAGAGAAACAGAGTGGCTGCAAGGGTTATGAATTACATGAATGCCCTGGGTCAGGTCAGTGTGCCGAAAATTTCCATCATTGTCAGGAAATCCTATGGCATGGCTTTCTGGAATATGGCGGGATCGGGGTGCGGTACCGATTTTATTGTGGCATGGCCAACGGCAGAGATGAGTTTTGTTGATCCTGTTATTGCAGCCAATGTTGTATTTGGTTCCTCAAACATTAAAGAAGAAGAGAAAAAGGAGTTTATAGATTCCATGATCAAGGAGACTTCTCCCTTTGGAGCGGCAGGAATGTATGATATCCATGATGTTATAGATCCTGCAGAAACAAGAAATTATATCATCCGTGCCCTGGAGATTTCACAGAACAATTTTAAGAAAGTCATTGGAAAACACAGGCTTTCCAACTGGCCTACAAAATTTTAATCCGTAAAATGAATGCATTCTTCCAGGGCGTACACAATGCCGCAACCCATTTTAAGGGGCATTTACCCACAGCAGATGCAGCACAAAAGAAAAGTATTAACTATTTTTTGAAAAATATGGACGATGCATCAAAGAATAATTAAAATTGAAGAATAATTAAAATTGTCAACAGACCGAAGATTAAAAAAACAGATATTTATTAACTGATTAAACCAAAAAGGAAAAACGATGTCTCAACTCATTGCCGATAAAAGAGAAATAGAATTCATACTTTACGAACAGCTTAAGGCGGAAGAACTACTGGCATTTGAAAAATACCATGATTTTTCAAAAAAAACATTTGATATGATAATTTCCGAGGCAAGAAAAATCGGACTTAAGGAAATTCTGCCCACCATGGTTGACGGTGACAGGCAGGGAGTAAAGTTTGAAAACGGAAAGGTGACAGTGCCTGAATCCTTTCACAGGGCAAAAAAGGTGGTAAAAGAAGCTGATCTTACATCCACCATGGAAGATCCCGACTGGGGAGGTCAGGGCCTGCCCTTTCTTATTTCCATGGCTATTATGGAATATACGGTTGGAGCAAATTATGCCCTGAGCGGTTATATCCACATGGGGCACGGAACCGGAAAAATGATCGAAATCTTTGGAACCGATAAATTAAAAGACCTGTTCCTTGAGAACCTTTATACATCTAAATGGGCAGGAACAATGCTTTTAACCGAGCCTGAGGCCGGCTCCGATGTGGGTGCCATTACCACAAGTGCAAAGAAAAATAATGACGGGACATATTCCATAACCGGAAATAAAATTTTTATAACCGATGGCGAGCATGATATGGCCGAAAACATCGTTCATCCGGTTCTGGCACGAATTGAAGGTGCACCAGAGGGAAGCCGCGGTATTTCAATTTTTATTGTGCCTAAAATATGGGTCAATGACGATGGATCTTTTGGAGAACCAAACGATGTTCTGTGTCTTGGTGTTGAAGAAAAAATGGGATTCCACGGTTCCGCTACATGCTCCATGGCCCTTGGTTCCCGGGGAAAATGCCGGGGCTTTCTTCTTGGAGAAGAACACAGGGGTCTTCAGATCATGTTTTACATGATGAATGAGGCAAGGCTCAGTGTTGGATTCCAGGGCTCAACAGCAGCTTCCATTGCATATTTATATGCATTGGATTATGCAAGGCAGAGGATTCAGGGCAAGGATATCGCTGAAGGTAAAAATCAGGATGCCAGGTCAATCCCCATTATCAGGCACCCCGATGTAAGGCGTATGCTCACATGGATGAAAGCCCATGTGGACGGCATGAGAAGTATGATCTACTATGTATCATTGTGCATTGACCAAAGTGAAAATGAAAAAGATGAAGCAAAAAGGGAACTTGCCAGCGATATGGTCGGGCTTTTGACACCAGTTGTAAAAGCGTATTGCGCAGAGCGCGGGTTTGAGGTCTGCGTCCAGGCCATGCAGGTGTTTGGCGGATATGGCTACACAAAAGAATT
>WFQS01000528.1 GCA_015486915.1 Desulfobacteraceae bacterium | reverse complement strand
TGATTGTCATGGCAGTGAGCGGAGGAGCCGCAGGGATTGCAGGAGTTGGAGAGGTCGCAGGTATTCACCATTATCTCGGTTATCCCGATGCCATATCATCGGGATACGGATTTACAGCGATTATTGTTGCATGGCTTGCAAAACTCAACCCCCTTTATACAATTTTTTCAGGAATTTTTTTTGCAGGCATAATGGTTGGCGGAGATGCTATCCAGATATCTCTTGGTCTTCCGGCAGCAACGGTGGATATCGTGAACGGCACTCTCCTTGTTTTTCTCATTATGGGAGATTTCTTTTTAAAAAATAAAGCGGTAATCAGGAACAGATAAGTGGAAGCCATAATTATTTCAGTTTTAAAACAGGCAATGATCGCAGGCACCCCTCTACTTCTCGGCACTGTGGGTGAGATCATATGCGAGCGATCGGGCATTTTAAATCTCGGGGTTGAGGGAGTGATGTCCGTGGGAGCCGTTGTGGCCTTTATCGTTACCTATACCACGGGACATCCGTGGCTTGGATTTATTGCAGCCGTTGCAGCAGGCATGGCGATCTCCCTGATCCATGCCTTTGCTTCAATTACACTTCAGGCCAATCAGGTTGTATCTGGTCTTGCCCTTACAATGATAGGACTCGGTTTTTCAGGAATGCTTGGAAAACCCTATGTTGGAAAGCCTTTGACGATTAAAATAGATTCCTTTGCAATCCCTTATCTTTCAGATATTCCAGTGGCAGGCCAGGTTCTTTTCAACCAGACCCCGTTTTTTTATATGTCGGTTATCCTTGCACTTGCAGCCTGGTTTTTTCTTGAACGTACAAGGCTTGGAATACAGATCCGATCCACGGGAGAAAATCCACAGGCAACGGAAACTCAGGGTGTCAATGTCTCTTTGATAAGATATATGAGTGTAATTGCAGGGGGCGCCTTTTCTGCCATGGCAGGTGCCCATCTTTCAACATCTTACAGCAGTTCATGGATTGAAGGCATGACCGCAGGAAGGGGATGGATCGTGATTGCACTTACCATTTTCTCACTCTGGAATCCTGTTCGGGCGATATGGGTCTCATTTCTCTTCGGGGGAATTTTTGTACTGCAGTATCTTCTCCAGCCCCTTGGCATTTCTCCAAATTTTCTTGCAATGCTACCCTATGTTGCAACCCTTGTGATTCTCCTTGTCATAAGTTTAAAAGACAGCAAAAGGCTCAACGCTCCTGCAATGCTTGGAGAGCCCTATAAACGCGGGGAAAGATGAGAGAGGTATCTCTTTTTAAGACTGAAAATTCTTTTGAGAGACTCAATGCCCTTTGCACGCAATTGTTCGTTATGGATGATCATTCTGTAAATTTCTGAAAAAGCCGCCTCAATATCAGGGCCTGAGTGACAGATAAGTGTAATGTCAATTTCAGATTCAAGAATCTGCTTTACGCATAACTTTATGTCATATTTTATTGCCTTCATGTCAAGATCATCCGTCATGACAAGCCCCTGAAATCCGATTTTTTCCCGCAGCAGCTCCTTTGCTATTTTCGGAGACAGGCTGGCAGGCCATTTTTTGTCAAATCCAGGATAAAGTATGTGGGAAAGCATCATTGCAGCCACATCCGCTTTTTTTGCAGCAGCAAAGGGAACAAGATCATTTTTCTCCATGAATGCAGGTTCCGATTCAATAATGGGAAGATCAAAATGAGAATCAATTTTTGTACGGCCTATACCTGGAAAATGCTTGGCACAGGCCATGATGTTTCTTTTCTGCATCTCTTTGATTACGCATGAACCAAGCTCTGCAACTTTTTTAACAGTCCCATTAAAAACCCTGCCTTTCATTATACTGTCAAAACCATGTGGAATAAAATCCATCACAGGGGCAAGATTCATATTGATATTTACCGAAGAAAGTTCCTCGGCTGTTACACCTGCAAATTCAACGGCCTGTTCGGTATTGGTTATATGAGAATTTCCCGGAAAATGTGTAAAATCGGGAGGCCGCAGCCGTGCAACCATTCCCCCTTCCTGATCAACGGCTATGAAAAGCGGTGGAAGACCAAGAGAGAGGGCGTATTCCTGGGCTGAGGAACAAAGCAGCTTAACCTGGTCAAAATTTTCAATATTTGCTGCAAAAAGAATCAGGCCTGCTGCTTTCAGCTCTCCAATGAGATATTTAATCTCTTCATTCAATACAGTTCCGTCAAAACCCACAATAATTCGCTGGCCTGCAAGCAGTTTGTATTTTTCGGGTCGGACCAAGCTATCTCCTTTATTCATAGGTGTATTGTTGCCAAACCATGGTGTTTTTAGGGGTTATAATGCCGTTTTGACTCTCGAAAAGAGGATTATAGGATTGTATTTCTTCGCGAATCTGTAATGTTTGCCCCTTTTCAATAATTTTACGACCGTTTGCCCTGAAACCCATTTGGGACAAAATATCATTTATAAACTTGTTACCACCAACAGCCAAACTTTCGGTCCATCTTTCCTTTCTCCTCATACTATCAGCTTTCAATGTACTATCAATCCAATCTCTGTGGGCTGTCTGAAAAGCATTAAAAGTATCAAAACCTGCTAATGTTCTGACCTTTTCATAATCAATCAATACATTTTTTCGCCTAGGTTTTTGTATTTCATTATAGCCGCTCCATTGCCATTGGGATGGATGGCTTATAATTCCTGTCCTGACCATGTTCAAATCGATATAGGCAATGCACTTCCAAAGGTGCTCACCTGTTTCAACAGCTGTTGCATGATAACGGTCCTGCCAGAAAGCTCCTTTCCTCTTTTTTCTAATATTATACTCTTGTCCAATCCTTCCAGCTATTAATTGAACAGACTTTGGAATTACTTCAGCTCTACCATTATCATATACCAACAGGTGTGTGTGGTTGGATGTTACAATATAATCAAGGACAACAAGGTGATATCTTTTCTTGGCTTGATAAAGCCACTGCATCCATCGGAGTCGATCTTTAGCGAATTTGAATAAAAATTCCCTTTTATGACAACGATGGGTTAAGTGCCAGATGTGTCCTGGAACATAATGCCTATTCGCTCTTGCCATTTTTATTCCTATAATTGTCTTTTGGGGGCCGAAAACTTTAATATAGACCTGTTTTGAAGGTATTTATTAAGCTATCTCCTTAATTGACAGCCTTTTTGCTTGGTCCGACCCTTGTTCCCATTTATAGAACCGGGTAAATCCCTTGTCAATAAGTTTAAGATTAATTCATTTTACTCAAATTTAAGAACTGCGTGCTAAAGTTGCGGGTCATATCTATGGCAGACACTGGATATATCTGCCAGAAATAGTTTCAGCGCACGTGACGGTAATAAGCACTATATGCTTTATCTTAAAAAATTGTGAAAAAGTGGTGAAAAAAAAGAGGGAACGTCCGGACTTGTTGCTTCAGCCAAGTTGGTTTCTTTTAAAAAACACTTGACTTGATGAATTGTATAGAATATAAATTCTAAAAATGAATTAGATTTTCTATAATTAGAATAACTATAATGTAAAACTATATTATGACAAAAATGCCGGACAAAAAAATAAAACTGTCACGTAAACAAAGGGATGAAATAAGAAGGCAGAAGGAAATTCTTGATTCTGCCATGTCTGTTTTTGCATCCCAGGGCTTTCACGGAACAACAATGGCCATGATCAGCCAGGCTGCACAATATCCCTTAGGTACAATTTACAAATATTTTACCAGTAAAAAACAGATCTACAACGATCTTGTAATGGAAAAAATACATGATCTTGGGAAAATTTTTTACAGGATCAGTCAAAAAGATGATATCTCACCCACAGAAAAACTTAAAGAATCTCTTTTTGCCATGGCAGAATTTTATAAAAAAAATAACGAGTTCATTAGAATCTATATTGCAGAAAGAAGCAGTATTGATTCTGTGGTAATGCCGAGACTCAACGAAAACGTAAACAAAATGCATGAAAAAATGGTCAATTTATTTCGCAGTATTTTTGAGCAGGGGAAAAAAACCAATGAATTCAAGTCCTACCCTGAAAGCGATATGGCAGTTTTATTCAGTGATATTGCCCATTCAGCTTCGTGGTCATCGCTGTTTACAGAAGAAAGCGAGGAAGATTTTAAAAACAGGCTTAACATGATTTTCAAGATGTTTACCCTGGGAATTTCACGTAAACGGCCATGAGGCCGATCCGGAGACTCTCAGACAACCTCTAAGGATCAAAGATTCTGACAAATACAGGGTCGAATGCGCGTAGCCAACTATGATGTTTAAAGGAACTTTACAGGCATTTCATAAAAAAAGCACAAGGAGAAAATAAAAATGGCACAGTTGATAGCTGACAGAAGGGACCAGGATTTTGTACTGCATGAAGTATTAAAGGTTGCAGATTTATCCAAAAATGAAATATTTGAAGACTTTAATAAAAAAACCGTTGATATGGTTATTGCAGAGGCCAGAAATATTGCGGTTAAAGAACTTCTCTCAACGGAAAAGGAAGGCGATCAGCAGGGATGCGTTCTTGAAAAGGGAAAGGTAACGGTTCCGGAATGCTTTCACAAGCCGTTTAAACTCTTTTGTGAAGGTGAATGGATAGCCATGTGTGATGATCCCGATTTCGGCGGTCAGGGCATGCCGCGCAGCGTTGCCATTGCTGCAGGGGAGATGTTTACAGGAGCAAACTGTGCTTTTATGATGTATCCGGGACTTACCCACGGAGCAGGCAAGCTTGTGGAAGAATTCGGCACGGATCAGCAAAAGGAAAAATATCTTGCCAACCTTTATTCCGGCAAATGGGCAGGTACAATGTGTCTGACGGAACCTGAAGCAGGCTCCGATGTAGGTGCCCTTACAACAAGTGCAAAATTAAACGAAGACGGAACTTATTCCATAACAGGTAATAAAATTTTCATATCAGGCGGAGACCATGATCTTACGGAAAACATAATCCATCCCGTCCTTGCCCGTATAGAAGGTGAGCCTGCCGGTACCAGGGGAATTTCATTGTTTCTTGTGCCCAAGTATAAAATAAACAAAGACGGCAGTATCGGAGAATCTAATGATGTGGAATGTACCGGTCTTGAAGAAAAAATGGGAATTCACGGCAACAGCACAGCCTCTCTTTCATTTGGTTCAAAGGGGAAATGTACAGGAGAGCTTCTCGGGAAAAAGAACAAGGGCATGAAAGCGATGTTTGTCATGATGAACGAGGCAAGACTTGGAGTTGCAATGCAGGGCTTGGGCCTTGCATCCGCGTCCTATGTAAATGCCGTTAATTATGCAAAAGAAAGGGTGCAGGGCGCAGATCTTTTAAGCATGTTCGATAAAAACCCGAAATCTGTAACCATAATAAATCATCCCGATGTAAAACGCCAGCTGGTCTCAATGAAGGCATATGTTGACGGTATGAGAATTCTTCTGTACTTTACAGGTCTTTTGTTTGATAAAGTCAAAACTGCGGAAACAGAGGATGAAAAAGAAAAGTATTCAGGGCTTATTGAACTCCTCATACCCGTTGCAAAGGCATATTGTACGGACAAAGGCTTTGAAGTATGCACCCAGGGAATCCAGGTTTACGGAGGATACGGGTTTATTCAGGAATATCCCCAGGAACAACTTTTGCGTGACTGTAAAATCACCAGCATCTATGAAGGTACCAATGGAATCCAGGCCATGGATCTGCTTGGAAGAAAACTGGGACTTAAAAAAGGAAAACCCTTTATGGATCTTTTGGGAGAAATGAATAAAACGACTGCAGAAGCAAAAGAAATATCAATTCTTAAAGATATGGCGGCAAAGTTTGAAAAAGCGGTGCATCTTCTCGGGGAGACAGCAATGCACATGGGTATGACAGCCATGTCTGAAAAAGTGCTTGATGCCTTTGCAATGGCCCATCCGTTCCTCAATGTTACAGGCGATGTATGCCTTGCCTGGTTAGAGCTTTGGAGAGCAGTAGTTGCTGCTTCAAAAATCGAAAAGGCAAAGAAAAAGGATAAAGTGTTTTACCAGGGACAGGTTAAAACTGCAGAGTATTTCATAGATTTTGTGATTCCGTCAACCATGGCTGAAATGGAAACACTTAAAAAAAATGTACCTTCCATTATGGAAATGCCCGATGCTGCATTTGCATGATAAACTTCCATGGCAGATCCGGTCTTACCCGGATCTGCCCCCCCACACACAAAAGATTTTACAAAATAATAAAAAAGTCTTTGACAAATATTATTATATTAATCTATATCATTTAAGTGTTGTTGATTAAGTGCTTTCTTAAATAGTTTATATATGAAACTCTTTCAAAATTTCTTTCGGAGTGAGAGTCTCAATATTTGTCAGAATCTTTGATTCTTTGAGGTCGTTTAAAAGCCACCAGTTCGGCCTCATGGCCGTTATAAAAAATTTCAGGGCATATAAATCAACACAAAAGAGCAAAAGGGGATTGCGGGAATGACCTGATTTTTTTTAAGCCCGTACCGACCGAGCGCTCAGTAACAACTGTCATATACAATGTGGACATAATATATGTCCTTCATATTAACAATAATAATAAAACAGCAAGGAGTGATTCTTATGGGCATGCAGGATTTATTTAAAGAAGTCATGGATCTTAACATGATGGAAGACAATGACGACAAGGAAGCTGCCGCTAAAGCTTTTTTTGAAAAATTGAACTACATGGAGCTTCCGGAGTATTTTAACTGGGCAGATGAAATTTTTGAAGGGCTGCACGTTAAAAATCAAGGTGACAAAACAGCTCTTATCTGGAGAGATATTGCAACTAAAGAAGCAAAAAGCTTTTCCTATAAAGAACTTGCAGCCAATGGTAACAAGGTGTTAAATTTCCTTCGCGGCAGCGGCGTTGACAAAGGGGACAATATGTACATGATGGTTCCCATTGTTCCTGAAACATGGTTTTCAAGCTTTGCTGCTGTAAAAGGCGGAATCATAACCGTTCCAACAGCGACAACCATGACCATGAGAGAGCTCCAGTTCAGGTTTGAAACCTATGCTCCCGATGTCATGATGGCCGATGAAGCTTTTACAGATGTTGTTGATGAAGCCATTAAAGTTACCGGTGTTACACCAAAAATAAAAATTGTCCTTGGCAAAGCTGACGGATGGAAGAGCTACAGTGACGTTGAAAAAGAGGCTGCAGAAGCTGAACCTGCAAAGACAAAATCATCTGAAACACTATTCTGCTTTTTTACATCAGGCACCACAGGACTTGCAAAAAGAGTTGGTCATTCCACTGCATATCCAATTGGGCATCTTTCAACCTCTGTCATGGCAGGAATAAGACCAGATGATGTTCATCACAATTTAAGTGCTCCGGGCTGGGCAAAATGGGCATGGAGCAGCTTTTTCGGTCCTTTAAATGTTGGTGCAACTGCAACGGGATTTAATTTTACAGTCCTTGACGGTGTACAATATCTCGAGTCTCTTGTTGCTGCGAAGGTAAGCACTTTCTGTGCTCCGCCAACTGCATGGAGAATGTTCATCAATCTTGACCTTGCAAAATTTGATCTTTCCAACCTGCGTCAGTCCATTGGTGCAGGTGAGCCATTGAACCCTGAAGTTATAAAACAGTGGAAAGAGGCTACAGGAACTGAAATCCGTGACTTTTACGGCCAGACAGAATCCACGGCAATGATTGGTAATCCTCCCTGGATGACAGGCAAAATGCGTTCCGGCTCCTTTGGATATCCTTCATTCATGTACGATATGGTACTGCTTGACGATGAAGGAAAGGAAATATCAACTCCCGATACACCGGGACATATTGCAGCAAGGCTTACAAAATGGAGACCCATCGGGCTGTTTTCAGAGTATATCGGCAACCCTGAAAAAATGGCAAGCGTGTTCATTGACAATTACTATTACACAGGCGACCGTGCAACCTTTGACTCCGACGGTTACTGGTGGTTTGTGGGAAGGGCTGATGATGTTATCAAATCTTCCGATTACCGCGTGGGACCATTTGAAGTTGAAAGCGCCCTTGTTGAGCATGAAGCCGTTGGCGAAGCTGCCGTTATCGGTGCACCAGACCCAAAGAGATACCAGCTTGTAAAGGCATATATTATCCTGAATAAAGGATTTGAGCCTTCAAAGGAACTTGCCCTTGAACTTTTCCAGCATTCAATAGATATCCTTGCAAAATTCAAGATTCCAAGAATCATTGAATTTGTAACTGAAGTCCCAAAAACAATCAGTGGGAAAATCAGAAGGATTGAACTTAGAGAAAACGAAATCGCAAGAAAAGACAAAGGCGAAGGCAAACAGGCCAATGAATATTTTTACTGGGATTTTCCTGAGCTTTCCTCAAAGAAAAAATAATCTATATCCAATAATTGTTCTAAAACACAGCCACGGCAGAATAATCTTGCCGTGGCTGCGTTCAATGTTTTTTCTTTTCTTTTTCAATAACTGCCATGAGGCGGATCTGGATTCTCTCAGACCCGTCTCAAAGAATCAAAGATTCTGACAAATATAGGATCGAAGACGCGAAGCCAACTCTAATAATTCAAAGTATTTTGCAGGAGTTTCATATAAATTACAATTTAATTCAACAATTACAATTTAAAATCCATTTCAATTTCAATATCCCCGCCTCCGCTGCGGACAAGTTTTGCATCGGGATACCGTTTTCGAAATACCTGTATCATTTTTTTATTCTCGGCAAGCACAGTTGCAACAAATTTTGTGTATCCGTTCTCCTTTGCGATTCCCTCAAGAATTTCAAGAAGACGTGAGCCAATGCCCATTCCCTGCAGCTCTTCTTTCACAAGAAAAGCTATTTCCGCTGCATTCTCATCTGCCTCGGCATATGAACCAATGGCTGATATATGTTTTGTTTTACCCCGTTGAATAAGGCCTATAATGGTCATATTCCTTCTGTAATCCACATCAGCCCACTGGCTTTGAATCATTTCCCTTGAGAAAACCTTTCGTTTATTAAAAAATCTGTAGTAAATGGTATCCTCCTGGAGAGAATAGAAAAAATTTCTTGATTCAAATTCATCGGATGGAAGCAGTGGGCGAAATCCTATTTCCCTGCCCGTGGGAAGTTTCATGGTGTATTTATAATTTTCAAGGAACATAAGATCCTGTGTGCTCGGGGGAAGCTGATCAGGAAAGATATACCTTCTCTTTTTTGCCTCTTCTATCAGGTATTTCCTGAATTTGGGGTGGGCAATACGGGTCAGTTCCATAACCCTCTGGTATATGCTTTTTCTTTTCATTTCAGCAATTCCGTATTCAGTGACAATAAGGTCAATATCGCCCCTTGTTGTTGCAACTCCGGCACCTTCACTCAAATGGGGTACAATCCGGGATACGGTTCCGTTCTGGGCAGTTGAGGGAATGACAATAATGGAAAACCCGCCCTTTGACATATTGCTTCCCCTTATAAAATCCACCTGGTCTCCTATGCCGCTGTAAAAAAGGTATCCCTTGGAATCAGTGCATATCTGGCCTGTAAGATCCACTTCAAGGGCGGAACTTATGGAAATAAGGTTGTCATTTTTTGCTATCACATTGGGATCATTGACAAAATCCGAAGACCTGAAATAAAACATGGGATTGTTGTCAACATATCTGTATAGTTCATGGGAGCCCATGCACAAAGATGTAACTGCCCTGCCGGGAAGATATGATTTTCTTTTATTTGTAATAACTTTCTTTTTAAACAGGGGAAGAAGACCGTCGGTTATCACCTGGGTATGGATACCAAGATCTTTTTTATCATCAAGATGGGTTACAACGGCATTGGGAAGATGCCCGAAACCCACCTGAATTGTTGATCCGTCATCAACAAGCTGATTCACGTAATGCCCTATTCTGTCAATTATTTCCCTGTTCTTTGCTGTGGGAAATGTTGCAACAAGGGGTTCTTCAAAGGGCACAAGATAGTCTATATCATCAACATGTACTGAACTTTCCCCCCATGTCCTCGGCATCTCGGGGTTTAACTGGGCTATAACCATGGCGGCATTCTGCATGCCTGACAATGTAATATCAACGGAAATACCAAGGCTGCAAAACCCGTGTTTATCCGGAAGGCTTACCTGGATAAGGGCAATGTCAAGGCCTATCTCTTTTGATTCAAATATTTCAGGTATCTGGGAAAGATACACGGGAATATAGTCAATTTTACCGTCAAATGCAGCCTGTCTCATGTAGAGGCTGATGAAAAATAATTTTAATGAAAAACGATTGAGAAAATTCTCATTATCCATATATCTCGCAAAGGTTGCGGAAAGCATCTGATAGATGATGATATCCTGGATGCTTGTATCGTTTACCATGGCTTTTATCAACTGCTGGGGCTCTCCGCAGCCTGTTCCCACAAAAACCCTGCTTCCGTTCTTGATTTTTTTTACAGCCTTTTCAGGCGTGAGAAGTTTTTCAGGACAATATTCGTCAAGTTTCATTATTTTTCTCCTTGCCAATAAATCTAACATTTTTGTGGCAATTCTATTTGGTTATTTACATCACAGTATAAACATTTACACTCAGTAAAAGTAAGAGCTTTTACACTCAGTAAGAGTTTACAGGGTGCTGCATATGCAAGGCAACGGACATGCAGATGTACTATTGTACTTCAAATGTCCGTCAACGAAGCAGATGCAGTGCCATGTAAACTCTTACATATTTTTTTTGCAGGGATAAGACCTGTGGCAGCTGCAGCCACAATATTTCCTGCAACTCCCGGTCCGTCTCCTGCCACGTACATACCCTTTACTGTAGTTTCAAGGTCATTGTTTGTCTCAATCTGGGTCGCAAAAAATTTTATTTCAGGTGCGTAAAGCAGGGTTTCATCATTGGAAACACCGGGGACAACAAGATTTAAGGTTTCAAGGCCCTCTGTCAGGTTGGAAAGTATTCTTTCAGGAAGGGCCATTGCAATATCTCCGCATACAACATTTTCCATTGTAGGCTCTATATATCCCTTGTTTACCCTGTTCCAGGTTGAACGCCGTCCCCGTTTCAGATCACCAAAACGCTGGAGTATGGGTTTCCCTGCCCCGATGAGGGTGGCAAGCCTGCCTATTGATTCTCCATAGGCCTGGTTGTCTGTAACCGGCTCCGTCAAAACCACCTTTGAAAGAAAGGCAAAATTTGTGTTCTGTGATTTTTTATTGCTGTAGGCATGACCGTTAACACAGACAAAATCCTTATAATTTTCAAGGGATATGAACCCGCCCTGGTTTGTACAGAACGTCCTTGTCTGATCATCATATTTATTTGTCTGGATAAAAAAAGTGGGGTCGTAAATCACATTGCAGAGATCATCCATTATATCGTTGTGCACTTCCACCCTCACTCCGATCTCTATCCCTCTCTGGGATAACCCTATGCCGTGCTTTTTTGCAATGGAGGCTACCCAGTTGGCCCCGACACGCCCCGGAGCGAGAATCACATTGTCTGTTTTATATTCACCTCTATCCGTAATGATCCCTGTGATTTTCTGATTTTCTTCCTTTATATCAAGAACAGTTTCAGAAGTATGAATTTTAACACCCTTTGACTGAATATAGTCACTTAAATCCGCTATATATTGGGGGAGATTGTCACTGCCAAGGTGTTTCTGCTTTATCAAAAGAAGATTTATTCCGTATTTTTTTGCCTCTTTTCTTATTTTCCGGGCTTCATCCATATTTGTGGGAAACACGGGACCTGTCATATTGAACCGTGTAAATATCTCTTCAGTCTCATTGATTAAAGTCTGGGCAGAGGAAAGTGACATAAACTGGGTAAGGTCTGTTTTGCCAAGCCGCGGTATAAAATTGAGTTTCCCGTCGGAGTGAAGGCCTGCACCGCCTATTCCCGAAAGAATATTGCAGGGCTTGCATTCTACACATCTCTGGAGATTCTGGTTGGGGCATTTTCTCTTCAGGGGAGGCTTCCCTTTTTCAATAATTAACACCTTAAGATTGGAATTCTCAGCAAGATGAAATGCAGCAAAAAGTCCTGCAGGGCCACCTCCGACAATTATAACATCATAAATCATTTTTTCTCCTGTTTAGGATCGGCCTGCAATCCATTTGCCTTTTCCCCGATTTCTTGTTTTTTTCTTACAAAAAATTGAGGAATAAGGAACTAAAGCGAGCGATGCCCGCAACCCATGTGCCTGTCTCAATTTCCTGTTTTTTATTGCAGAAATTCAGGGGTAAGGCACTAAAGAGTTTCTTAAAATAAACTTTTTAAATAATCAGTGCAAGTAATTTAAAATTTCTTGACATTAGGATCACATACTATTAATGAAAACCTATGAAAAAAAAAATATGTGTGATTGACGGTCAGGGAGGAGGAATAGGCTCCACTGTAATCAGAAAAATCAAAGAACAATTTGAAGAAAAAATTGAAATACTGGCCCTTGGAACAAATGCCATTGCCACAGCGCAAATGCTAAAGGCAGGTGCAAACAGGGGGGCTTCAGGTGTCAATGCCATAGTGCATACCGTAAAAAAAACTGATTTTATAATTGGGACAGTGGGGATCATCATGCCACATGCAATGATGGGAGAACTCACCGTTGAAATGGCAGAAGCCGTTGCAGAAAGTTCTGCAAAAAAAATTCTGATACCACTGAGTCAGGAAAATATTGAGATCGTGGGGTTACCGTATACACCGCTGCCACATCTTGTTGATGAATTGATTGAAGCTCATTCAGGGGATTTTATTTGAAAAACAACCATGAGGAGGCATAAAATAATGTGTGAAGCAAATGCTTATCTGCTTGAAAAAAATGACAGGAACATCGAAAACCAGACTATGATAATGGAGGCTGTTGACAAGGTTGAGCCGGAAGAAAATGGTATCCGCCTTGTAAGCATTTTCGGAGATCAGAAGTTTATCAAAGGCTATATTCACTCATTATCTCTTGTTGAGCATAAGGTGTTTATAAAATTAAACGATAAATCAGAATAAATAGAAAGAGCCGGACAAATCCGGTATGCCTTATACATCCGACTCTTAAATGTTCCGTATTTCATGAAAATTTTTCAAAGACTGCTGACCTGTCTATAAATAAAGACAGGCTATTTAGATTTTACAACCTTGTCAAAGGTTACAACCCTTTCAAAAATTTACAACCTTGTCAGCTTCCCTGATAATTTCGTAAAGATCATCTATCCATGCAATGGGGCATGTACCTGAGCCCACACAAAGCCACAAAAACACTAAGAAACAAAAAACAAAAGGTCTGTGTCTTTCAGGGCTTTGTGTGAAAAGATATTATTCAATTAGGATCGGAGATGAAATAAGTTGAACAGAAATAGCGCAGAATTCCGGCCCATGTACAAGGCGCATTAAAGGTTGCATACTCAACGTATTCGGCCTTTGATGCAACGAAGTAGATGGGCCGGAAGACAAGCAATTTCGTTCAACTTAT
>WFQS01000527.1 GCA_015486915.1 Desulfobacteraceae bacterium | reverse complement strand
TACTTGTTTGAAATGGCTAATATCAGGGAACACTGCTCCTGGGTGCATTCTAAGGATCCAAAGGCCGCCACCAGTAAGGCTAAAGAGATCGTTCAAATGTCCGTGGCAAGGACTTCGTTTCTCGAACCCCTCAATGAGTATGAGTTACCGGTGAACAAAACAGCATTGGTGGTTGGTGGAGGGCTTGCAGGCATGACCTGTGCCCTCAGCATAGCCAACCAGGGATTCCATGTTCAGCTGCTTGAAAGAAATAAGGACCTGGGTGGTATGGCAAAAAAAATTCATACCACCCTGGAAGGGATGGATGTTCAGGCTTTTTTAAAAGACACTATACAAAAGGTGTATCAGCATCCTTTTATCCATGTATCCCTTGATGCTGCCATTACGAATGTCAGTGGGTATGTTGGCAATTTTGTTACAACGGTACAGAGTGCCAGGCGGGTTAAAAACATTGGGCATGGTGTGGCCATTCTTGCCACAGGGGCAGAAGAATACAAACCTGTTGAGTATTTTTACGGAGAAAATGGCAATGTGTTGACCCAGTTGGAGCTGGAAGCACAGATAGCCCGAAAAGATGAAAAATTGATCGAAACCGGGGCTCTGGTGATGATCCAATGTGTGGGATGCCGGAACAAGGACAGAAATTATTGTTCCCGGATTTGCTGCAGTCACGCCATAAAGAACGCTTTGAACCTGAAGATGCTGAATCCCGATATGGATATCTATATTCTCTTCAGAGACATGAGAACCTATGGATACAGGGAAGATTACTATCGTGAGGCTGCCGATAAAGGCGTAAAATTTATCCGTTGGGAATCTGATGACAAACCTGAAGTGGAAGCAGCCACCGTGAACGGCAAGTCCATATTAAGAGTGACAGTGCCTGATCCTGTCCTTGGCAAGAGATTGGAACTTGATGCAGATGTGCTGACATTGTCGGCTGCAGTGATTCCCTCTGAAGAAAGTATGGAAACAGCCCGATTGTTCAAGGTTGCCATGAATCCGGACGGTTTTTTTCAGGAGGCCCATGCGAAACTAAGACCCGTGGACTTTGCGGCCGAGGGGATATTCCTGTGCGGTATTGCACATTATCCAAAGCATATTACGGAGACCATCAGTCAGGCATATGGTGCGGCAGGCCGGGCGATCACCATCCTGACCAGGGATGCAGTAAAATCCTCTGGGGCTGTATGCGAAGTTGATGAAAGTGCATGTGAGTCGTGTGGGGCATGCATATCTGTTTGTAATTATGGAGCCATACAGTTTCATGATACAGAAAAAGGTGAAAAGGCTGTTGTGAATCCGATCCTGTGTAAAGGAGACGGCCTTTGTAACACAGTGTGTCCGGCAAGGGCGATTTCCCTGAAACACTATACAGATGATGAGATTTTTTGCCAGATTGATGCATCATAAAAAATGGGTAGAAGAAGTGGAGTCAATTTTTATAACGGCCATGAAGCCGATCTGGTTACTTTCAGACGGCCTCAAAATAAATATGGAAACTCTTATAATTAGCGGTACTTGATAAGTGAATACTGCCGCAGGAGTGAAAAAAATGGGTACTGGACTGGAATTTAAACCAAGCATCTTAGGTTTTCTGTGTAATTGGTGAGGATACTCCGCTGCTGATTTGGCTGGAGTTTCCAGACAACAATATACGTCAGATATTAAGATTATTCGTGTTATGTGTACCGGCAGAGTTGATCTGGCATTTATTTTCCGGGCATTTTTAAATGGAAAAGACGGGGTGTTTATCGGTGGTTGCTGGCCAGGTGACTGCCATTATCTTACCCAGGGCAATTATAGTGCATTAAGTAAATTGCATATCGGAAGAAAATTACTCGAAATGATCGGATTAAACCCGGACAGGCTAAGACTTGAATATATTTCTGCCGCGGAAGGAAACCGTTATGCCGAAGTGATGAATAATTTTTCCGCAAAGGTGAAAGAATTGGGAGCTCTTGGTAAGGGTGAAAGTATGGACAAAACAGTTTTAAGACGTAAACTTGAAGTTGTTTATAATTTAATTCCTTACATAAGATTAGTCGAAAGAGAAAAATTTCGCATCCCTGTGCAATCAGTAGAAGCGTATAATGAGTTTTTCAACAGTGATGAATTTGATAAAATCTTCAGGGATTTAGTTACAGACAATGTTGAATTAAGCCAGATCATGGCTATACTGCGTGAACAACCGTGTTCAACAGGAGAGATCTCTGAGATTACAGGTGCCACGCCGGGTGCAGCAGCCAAACAGCTTAACTGCGCAGCAAAACAGGGATTTGTTGAATTTGATGAAACCCGGATGCGTTTTTGTGTTGTTTAGAGCAGGAACACTTAAATAAAAAAATGAAAAAAAGAAGAAAGTTAGGATAATGGCTATGGATAATGATAAAATTGAAAAGATTATAGATAAATATCCCAATGACCCTGGTTCGTTGATTCAGGTATTGATCGATATTCAGAGGGAAATCAGGTGGCTTCCAAGAAAAGCTCTCTTATTGGTCAGTAAAAAACTCGGTGTACCAATGAACAGGATACAGCACATCATTTCCTTTTATAAAGCTTTTAGTATTGTGCCGAAAGGTCGTCATGAAGTGCACGTTTGTACAGGTACGGCTTGTCATGTTCGCGGTGCTACGCGGGTTCTCGATTCAGTACAGGAGTACACCGGAATAATGCCCGGCGAGACTGATCAGGATCTAAAATACAGTCTGGAGACGGTGAGTTGCGTTGGCTGCTGTGCGTTAGGGCCTGTAGTGGTTGTTGATGGCGAATATTATGGTAATATGGCACCGGCCAGGACAGATAAAGTGTTAAAAAACTACGAGTAAGGAAATATTATGCCAAGGATAAATTCACCTGCTGAATTGGAAAAATTCAGAAAGGATATTATATCAAAAAAAGATTTAAACAAGCCCTGTATTGCTGTATGCACCGGAACGGGTTGTCTTGCTCTCGGTGCAGGTAAAGTGGTCGCCGCCCTGAAAGAGGAAATAGAAAAACAGGGGCTTGATACTGAGATTGTGGATTTCAGGGAGACCGGTTGTCCCGGTTTTTGTGAAAGAGGCCCCATTGTTGTGATCTATCCTGAAAAGACATGTTATCTTCAGGTGCAACCGGACGATGCAGAGGAAATTATTACACGGACAATCGTTGGGAAAAAGGTAATAGATAGATTACTCTATGTTGATCCAGTCAACGATGAGACTATAGAGTGCGAATCTGAAATACCATTTTATAAAAATCAGATGCGGCATCTTATTGGTAACAATATTAAAATTGACCCCAAAAGCATTGAAGACTATCTCGCAGTGGGAGGTTTTTCGGCATTGGCGAAGGCTCTTATTGATAATACTCCTGAGAAAGTGGTGCAGTTGGTAAAGGATTCAAAACTGAGGGGTCGGGGCGGTGCTGGGTTTTCCACAGGGATAAAGTGGGGGTTTGCAGCCGATAGCAAAGAAAAGAAAAAATATGTCATTGTTAATGCCGATGAAGGAGATCCCGGTGCGTTCATGGATAGAGCACTGCTTGAGGGAAATCCTTTTGCCGTGCTTGAAGGGCTTATTATCGGGGCCTATGCCATTGGTGCCGGTGAGGGGTACATTTATGTACGGCAGGAATACCCCCTGGCTGTGGAAAATGTAACCCTTGCAATCATGAAGGCTGAAAAATTGGGTTTAATTGGGGAAAATATTCTTGGCTCAGGTTTTGATTTTAAAATTACAGTGCATCAGGGAGCCGGTGCCTTTGTCTGCGGTGAAGAAACAGCACTCATAGCCTCTCTTGAGGGCAGGCCTGGCGAACCAAAGGCAAGACCGCCATTTCCGGCGGCAAAAGGACTATTTGGCAAACCTACCAATATCAATAATGTGGAAACATGGTCTAATATCCCACTTATTCTTAACAATGGGCCTGAATATATTTCATCAATAGGTACTGAAAACAGTAAAGGCACCAAAATATTTTCACTTGTTGGAAAGGTAAAGAATAC
>WFQS01000526.1 GCA_015486915.1 Desulfobacteraceae bacterium | reverse complement strand
TGAGAGTATTAGTTGACTTTGTCAAAAGTATGCTCTTTCTTATAAAAAAAACATTATAAACGTAAAGGAGGTTTCTTGTGAAAAAAGTAACTATTGTATTCGCTGCTATGTGTTTTTTTGCATGCAGTTTTTTATTAATCATACAACCTGTTTCAGCTTCGACGGCATGGACAAGAACGGATGTCAAAGATTCGACGCTTTTTAATCCTATTGCAATGTTCCATTTCGATACATCTGGCAGCATAGTGCCTGGTGCCCCACTGACCGGGACTATCGGTATATTTGATCTGTCCTCGCCTGTGACATCTGCTAATAGTCTGACGCTGCTTAGCGGTTCAACTGTGTCTCAAAATTTTTATACTTACCAAGACTCTTTTAGTGCATGGTTTGCAGCTAAAACCAATTCTTCCGATGCTCCTCTGAGTTTAAATTCAAATCAATTTGGGTTCTACTACAAGCCGGATGATACAACCGGCTATTTGACAGACTACACTATTACTCCATTGGAAGAGGAAAATAACTTTGGCTTGACATGGGCTGTTCCGTATGGGAATGGTGTTCCATCTTACGTATCCATCCTTGCTAATGATGTGACCTCGGTACCTGTACCGACTGCATTATTACTATTGAGTTCCGGAATTCTGGGTCTTTTGGGGTTTAAACGCAGAATAAAAAACATTTAAAAATTATTATAAAATCATAAAGATTGAAAACTAAAACACAAAGACAGTAAAGCCGGGTGCATTTAACATAGCATCCGGCTTTTCTATATAGGCATATCAGGTTCACGTTGTTTCGTAAAAAAGTTGCTTAAGTTAAGGGGTGATTTTAATGAGAACAAAGAGTTGTATTCTATTTAATGTTGTAGCTGTATTTGTTTTTTTTACATTGGTCACAGGTGCTGTTGCCGGAGAGTACAAGATCGGAGCAGGGGATGTTATTGAAATCGGTGTGTGGAAAAATTCTGATTTGACAAGGCAGTTGCCTGTTCTTCCTGACGGTACTGTTCAGCTTCCCCTTATAGGGCAGCTCAATGTTGCAGGCAAATCTGTGACAGTGCTTCAAAAAGAAATAATGGGGAAATTGAAGAAATTTGTTCCTGATCCTGTATTATCCGTCAGTGTTATTCAGGTAAACAGCATGTTGATTTATGTGATCGGAAAGGTCAATCACCCCGGTCGTTTTGATATTAAAAGTAATATTGATGTCCTCCAGGCTCTTGCTGTTGCAGGTGGTTTAAATCCCTTTGCAAAGGAAAAGGAAATCGCGGTTTTTCGTAAAATAAACGGTAAAACCAAAATTTTTAATTTTAATTATAAAGAGGTTTCCAAAGGAAAAAATCTTGCCCAGAATATAATGCTCAAAAGAGGCGATTTGATAGTGGTTCGCTAAGGGGAAAAATATGAAAAAATCCGTTATTATATCCGTTCTTATAATGATGATATTTGTTTATTGGTCAGCATCTGTTTTGAATGTTTCAGCGGAACCCACAAAAATAACCCCCTTTGTTTCCCTTAAGCAGGAGTCTTCCGACAATATTCTTTTTTCTGCAACACATGAGGATTATGATCTTATTACAACTGCTTCAGGCGGCATTGATATTAAACAGAAAACAGAAGTGCTTGATGCAGATCTCAATGCAAGGCTTGATCAGTTGCTGTACCGTGATTTTCATGATTTGAATTCTTTAGACAAGTTTTTTTCAGGTAATGTTAATTACAAAAAAACCGAAAGACTTGGATTCGGGGCATCTGCGAAATATTCCGAGGATTCCCGGCAGGACAGGGAGACAGATACAACCGGGCTTATTGTATCTGGAGACAGGAAAACAAAAAGAATTTCCCTTTCATCGAACTATTTTTTTTCTGAACTCACAAGGGGTGAAATAAAGTTTGGTTACGGCCGGGTAAATATTGACAGGGCAAGGAATGATGAAGATAACGATGACTTCAGTGTTGATATTTCCTTTTCAAAAAATTTATCAAAAATTTTTGATAATACCACAGGGTTGGTAAACTTCAGTTATCTCCGATATACAGATGACCTTGATACCACTTTGCCAGGAGCTGTTCTCACATCTTTTATTTTTCAGAAAAATAAATCTGATATCTACCAGTTTTCAACTGGATTTTCCAAGGATATTACCGAATTATACAATATCTACTGCCAGGTCGGCGCAAGTTATGCAAGAACCAATGAAAAGTTGAGAAACCGGCTGGCTTTAACAAGTACCGGAACATATGTCGGTGGTACAGTTTCTCCTGAAAAGACAATAGATACCTTTGGAGGGGTAATTGCAGCAGGTGTTAATTACAGCGGTCTCTATTATGATATGGGCATTTCAATATCAAGGGACATGCGCGGTGCATCCGGAACAAATGGTGCTGTTCAGAGATCTTCCGTAGCTGGAAATATTTCTGGAAAACTCACTGATAAATTTTCATTAACTTTTGATTCATCCCTTTACCTTAATCAAAATAAAAGAGACAAACAGCCGGATACAGATGATTTAACATTTAATATCCAGCCGGGCTTCAGATATAAATTCTCAAACAATTTTTCTTTTTCCTGTTATTACAGGTATACATCTGTTAATGACAGAGAGATCAATACCACAAGTAAACGCAACATGTTTTATTTTGTAATCAAGAAAGGTTTTGAATTTTAAAAGTATTTTAATTTAAACGGATTTTTAAATTAAATCATTTTTTTTGAATTAAATCGGTCTTTTAAATTTCCAAATGGCTTTAAATCATAACCGGTTGTAAGCTTGGATAGAACCTTGAATTTGAACTGGATTTTGAACTTGAATCTTTAGAGGTAGATAAATGGAAGAAAACGTATTAACTCCAGGTGATTATTTTGCAATTCTGAAAAGAAGAAAATGGGCATTGATCATACCTTTTATCCTGATTGTTATTGCTTCGGTACTCACAGCCCTGCTGCTGCCGTCTATTTATAAATCAACGGCTACAATACTTATTGAACAGCGTGAGATTCCAACCGAGTATGTTAACGCCAGTATGACGACCTATGCTGATCAGAGAATGCAGAGTATTAAACAACGGGTTTTGACCTCAAAGCAGCTCCAGGACCTGATCCATCAATTCAACCTGTACCCAAAGCTCCAGAAGAAGATGACCATTGACGAAATAGTTGATGAAATGAGGGATAAAATTCTACTTGAGCCCGTTAATGTAGATGTGTCTGATAAACATTCCGGCAGAATGGCCACGGTGACAATTGCATTTACTTTGTCATATGAAGGGGAAAATCCTGAAAAAGTTCAGCTTGTGACCAGCACTATTACGACACTGTTTCTAAAAGAGGATTTAAAGGTAAGAACAGCACAGGCTTCCGACACCTATAATTTTCTTAAAGGTGAAAAAGAAAGAATCAGGAAAAAACTTGCTGAATATGAAAAAACACTTGCAGTATTCAAGAAGAAATACTCAAATTCCCTGCCCGGAGTTCTTCAGTTGAATATGCAGGCACTTGATCATATTGAACGTAATATTGAGGTGGCCAAAGAAAATCTCCGCGCTTCTAAGGAGAAAGAAGAAGGACTGAAAGAACAGCTGCTCAACATACCGGTAAGCCTTGAATCTGCCCTTAAACAGCAGGGAAAGAAAGATGATGACCAGCTTCGTCTTGAAAATTTAAAGATGAACCTGATCAATCTTAAAACAAAGTTTTCAGATCTGTACCCGGATGTAAAAAAACTCAAACAGGAAATTAAAGATTTAACTGCTAAAATCGATAAGAAAAAGAAGGACAATACGAAAAAACCAGCAGATGACCCGGACAGCGTAAAAAATCCAGCTTATGTTACGCTTGCTTCGAGACTTGCAAGTATCAGATCTGATATCAAATCCACCAAAAACAAGATCAAGGACATGGAAAAACAGGCGGAAGTTTATAGAAGCAGACTTGCTGTAACACCCGATGTTGAGGAAAAATACAATGCCATTATTTCGGAAAGAAATATTTTAAATGGGAAATATCAGGAGATGCAGTCAAAAATGATGGAGGCAAGAGTATCACAGGAACTTGAATCCAAACAGCAGGGCGAACGTTTTACCCTTGTTGAATCAGCTACTCTTCCTGACAAACCTTTTAAACCCAATCGACTGGCCATTATATTGATCGGAATTGTCCTTGGAATGGGAGCAGGTGTGGGATTCGCATCCATCAGAGAATTTAGCGATACCTCTTTCAGGGATGCGGAATCCCTGCACAGGGCAACGGGTTTTCCTGTACTGACAGTGGTGCCGAGAATTATCACCAGTCAGGACAGGACACGACGTTTCATGAAAAGGATAATCGTATCTGTCGCAGTAGTAGCTGCAGTGGTGGTGTTGATCATATTATTTAATAATTATGTTATGGATTTAAATGTGGTATGGGCCAAAAT
>WFQS01000525.1 GCA_015486915.1 Desulfobacteraceae bacterium | reverse complement strand
ATATTGTTATTATCCGCCCCGGCGAGAGAATTCCCGTTGACGGTATTATAATTGAGGGCATATCATCCGTGGATGAATCCATGCTCACAGGTGAGCCCCTGCCCGTTGATAAAAAGGAAAAAGACGTGGTCACAGGAGGGACAGTCAACGGCCAGGGTCTTTTAAAATTTAAGGCCACAAGGGTGGGGAAAAACACAGCCCTTGCACAGATCATAAAGCTCGTCCAGGAGGCACAGGGCAGTAAAGCACCCATACAGGCGCTTGCAGACCGTGTATCATCGTTTTTCGTGCCTGCTGTTATTCTTTCGGCTGTTATTACATTTTTCATATGGTGGGGCATTGAAGGGGAATTTGTCCCTGCAATGATAAGAATGGTAGCGGTTCTTGTGATTGCATGCCCCTGTGCCTTAGGTCTTGCAACTCCCACCGCCATCATGGCAGGAACCGGGAAGGGGGCTGAAAACGGAATACTTTTCAAGAGAAGTGATGCGCTTGAAAATGCAGCAAAGCTTAAAACAATTGTCCTTGATAAAACCGGGACCATCACCATGGGGAAACCTTCGGTGATGGATATAGTTCCTCTTTATCAGGGCATTACCCGTGATTTTGTCGCCCTTTATGCAGCCTCGCTTGAAAAAGGATCGGAACATCCCATTGGAAGATCAATTGTCTCACATGTTGAGAAAATGGAAACGGAAATGCATCTTATGGAGCCTGCAAATTTTAAAGCTGTTTCAGGATTTGGCGTGGAAGCTGAAATAAATGGTAAAATGTATAAATTCGGAAAGCCCGGATGGTTTTTAAAAGATGCCGGTGATTTGAAAAATTCTATCCTTAAAGATGCGGATGGAATCGTTTCTTCTCTGCAGGACAGGGGCAGGACTGTAATGCTGCTTGCTGATGAAGAAAATATTTTAGGTCTTGTTTCCGTTGCCGATGCCGTGAAACCGGAATCTGCCGAAGCGATTAAAAACCTGCATGATGAGAGAATCAAGGTTGTCATGCTCACAGGGGACAATATCCAGACGGCAAATGCCATTGCAAAAGAGGTTAATGTGGACCAGGTGGTTGCTGAAGTTCAGCCCGAAGAAAAAGCAAAACAGATTAAAGTTCTTCAGGAGAATAATGATCTTGTCGGCATGGTCGGGGATGGTATTAATGATGCACCGGCCCTTGCCCAGGCTGATATCGGCATGGCAATCGGGACAGGCACAGATGTTGCCATAGAAGCCGGGGATGTTATTCTTTCAAGCGGAAGCCTTACAGGTATTCCCAAAGCCATAAAGATCAGCAGGAAAACAATGGGAACAATCAGGCAGAACCTGTTTCTTGCCTTTATTTATAATATTGTGTTAATTCCCGTTGCCGCAGGAATTCTTGCTCCCTTTGCCGTTTTTCCCGATTTTTTAAGGCATTTAAATCCCATACTTGCCGCTTTTGCCATGGCTGCAAGCAGCATATCCGTTGTAACGAACAGCTTAAGGCTTTACAACGCCAGGATAGAGCTGCCTCATTTTTAACCACCCTGGTTTATTATTATACACTTTTTTGTTTAAAATATATCCATTTTGATAAATATTTGACTTCAACCTGAGATTAAAAAGACATAATAGCTGTAATTCCAAGTATTTGCCATGTTGTTTGCCATGTCAGGCATAATTATTGATATGTTTATTGTCAGGGGCATAAGGACTGAAGGTTTAGAAAGTCAAGGTTATCGTCAGCTCCACAGGTTCCCGGTTGTCCACAGGTTGATACAATATATTTTAAACATTTTTAAATGAAAGGAGTACAAAATGAAAAAGCTCAATACAGGAAAAACAAAACTTTTTACATCGATACTGTTTGCATTCATCGTTCTTATTGCAGGAATTTTTACCACACAGGCGTTTGCCCAGGGAGTTGAAGGAGTTTACATGGGACGTGACGGCTATAAAGGCAATGAAAATTTTGGCATTGACAGAGGCGGCGGTCACATGGGGCGCGGTATGATGTATGGCAATTCCATGGGATATGGCTTGGGGGATAACTATTACATGATGGAAAACCTTTCTGCCGAAAACAAGAAAAAAATGATGAATCTTATGAATAAGTTTTTTTCTTCCACAAGGGAGATCAAAAAACAGAGTTATCAAAAACAACTTGAACTTAACGGAGAATATGCAAGGAACAACAGGGATAATGCAAAAATTAATGCCCTTAAAAAAGAATTGGCCAACCTTTATTCCCGATTTGAAAAAGAAAGGGTCAAGACTATGACTGCCATGCAGAAACTGTTTCTGGAAAACAATGGCTGATGGCGTTATGAATTTCGGGAAAGTGAGAGCCGCCTCAAGGCGGTTTATAAGAAACTTCTTCAAAGTTCTTTGAATTATTAGCGTTTTATTGTTCGTTGTGAGGCCGTTCAATAGTCTTTAGATCGGCCTCATGGCCGTTATATGAAAAAACAGGAGGTACATATCATGACATCAAAAGCAATGATACATACAAGGGGTATAGTAACGGGGATTGACAAAAATGGTGATGCAATGGTGATTATGAATCGCAAAAATGCCTGCGGTGATGGCGGATGCGGTTCAGCCACAACCAATAATTGTAAATCATGCCTGTCAGGAGCAAAAATCCAGGCAAGGGCCTTAAATCCCCATCACGCTGAAAAAGGCGATATAGTGGCTGTCAGTTTCAGTACTTCAAAAATTCTTAAAGGGGCAGCAGCATTGTACCTGATTCCCGTTGCAGGGGTGTTGACAGGCGCTTTTGCCGGAGCAGGTTTGCATAAAATTTTATCTTTAAGTGAAACAAGTGCTTCACTGATTGCAGGATTCATAGGGCTTGCACTTGGTTTTTACATCGTAAGATTGATTTCAGCGCATATGAGTACAGATGAGGGTATGACACCTGCAATCAGTAAAATTATAAGTTCAAAATCCAATAAACAGTCCGGAGCTGGAACAACAATGGGAAATTCTAAAATTCAAACCTGCACTGAATGCCATTAGCAGGAAGCAAGGTGAATCCAATGAATAAAACAATAAAAACAGGTATGTTCTCTATATTGGCAGCCCTTGTACCGTTGATTTATGTCAGGGATATGGTGTCTGCCGGATGGATGAACAATGGAAATGGATATTCAGGCGGCAACATGATGGGAACAGGGTATGGCAATATGATGGGGCAGGGCTATATGGGGTGGTTTATGATTATATTCTGGGGATTATTGCTCATTGCTGTGATTTTTCTTGTACGCTGGATAATAAATCTGCCTGAAAAGGAGAAAACCGTGCATAAAATTGGAAAAGCCCCGCTGGATATTTTACAGGAACGCCTTGCAAGGGGAGAAATTGATATCAATGAATTCCGTGAAAAAAAACAATTGATCTCCAAAGCTTCCTGACAATACCCGGTAATTTCGGTTTTGAAGTGTTTCAATCCATACTTGTTGAGTGCTCACATGCAGGCAATGGTAATTTTTGCAATAACTTGCTTTGATTATCCATTAAGTGTAAACAAAGTAGTAAATATTTTGTGGGCACCCCATCTTCACCAAAGCACAGTTTTTTAGAAGTGGATGTAAAACCGATTCTTATACTTCAAGGTGCTTTTCAAAAGTTTTAGACAGGGAAAAGCAGGCAAAGCATAGAAGCAACATAGAAGAAACATAGAAGAAACAGGGAAGAAAGCTGTAAAATCAAAACCCGGAAAAAACTGATACAGGTGATATTATGACGGAAATAGAAAATTTGTCCTATAAGGCACTCGTTGTTGAAGAGACAGGGAAAAAAGAATTTACCCGTACATTGAAAACCGCATTTACAAAGGACCTTCCGGACGGAGATGTCCTGATACGTGTTAATTATTCCTCTTTAAATTATAAGGATGCCCTGTCTGCCACTGGGAATCGCGGTGTAACAAAAAAATATCCGCATACTCCGGGAATAGATGCCGCAGGCGTTGTTGTGCAAAGCGATTCCGATCTGTTTAAAAAAGGAGAAAAAGTCGTTGTTACAAGCTATGACCTTGGCATGAACACTTCCGGAGGATTTGGCCAGTATATACGTGTACCTGCAGACTGGGTGGTAAAACTTCCGGAAGGACTTGATTTAAAGCAGAGCATGGTTTTTGGGACTGCAGGGTTTACAGCTGGTATGTCAGTTTATAAACTGATACATACAATAAAACCTGAACACGGGCAAATACTTGTAACCGGTGCCACAGGCGGGGTGGGAAGCCTTGCCGTTGGTATATTGTCCCATCTCGGGTATTCTGTAACCGGTATTTCAGGGAAAACCGATATTACACTGCTGAATAATCTCGGTATTAAAGAAGTCATTAACCGTAAGGTCTTTCTTGAAAACACAAAACCCCCCATCTTAAAACCCCAATGGGCAGGGGCCATTGATACCGTTGGCGGTGAAATCCTTGCAACGGCAATAAAATCCACAAAACTTGACGGGGCAGTAACCTGCTGCGGCAATGTTGCATCCCCTGATCTTCCCATTAATGTGTTTCCATTTATTTTAAGGGGAGTTTCACTTTTTGGTATTGATTCCCAGCATTGTCCCATGGGCTTTCGCATAAAGGTATGGGAAAAACTCGCCTCTGACTGGAAATTTGGAATGCTCGATAAAATCTATGAAGAAATATTTCCGGATCAACTCGATGATCAAATACAGAAGATGTTAAAAGGACAGATGAAGGGCAGGGTTATTGTCAATATGAATTAAGGGAACTTACAAAAAATAATTTACGCATCCTGTTTGCCCTTTTGCCCGTTTTCTCTGTTGTGATAACAGGCACATAGTTCGACTATGCACCTGTCATCACGCCTTGAAAACGAACAAAAGTACTGCACGATATACGTATATTATTTTCTTCCAGTTCCCT
>WFQS01000524.1 GCA_015486915.1 Desulfobacteraceae bacterium | reverse complement strand
CCACTTGCCATTATCCACGCCCTTCTCCTTGCTTCAGGCAGACTGAAAAAAATACCGGGACAGGAGAAAACAATATCCGGACTTGAGAAAATGATAGCGGATAAGGGAAAAATGATAGCAGAACAAAAAGAAAATAAAACAGGACAGAAGAAAAATAAAGCAGGACAGGGAACGAAGATGTCAGAAAAGGGGAAAAATATAAAATGATACACTCAGAATCTTTTTTAATAATTTTTTTTATGTTTTGTGCTTTGGGTGTCCTGACGGGAATTGCAGTTTCTGAAGAAAAAAATCCTCTGTTCTGCTCCATTACGGCAATTTTTGCATCCATAAGTATTTTCTGGCTTGGCATTACGATTCTTATTTCAGGCACCCATTTTGCCGCACATTTATGGACGCTTGCTCCGTTTGGAAAACTTACCATTGAGATTGACAGGCTTTCTGCCCTGTTTCTTGCCATAACCGGACTTGTCTTTCTGCCTGTATCAATTTTTTCAGCGGAATATCTGAAGAAATATCTCCATACGGATTACAGCCTTAAAGCATTTTCCGTTATGTATCATCTTTTTTTTGTTTCCATTGTGATAACCCTTATTGCAGGGGATCTTTTTTCTTTTTTCATCGGATGGGAGATGATGTCTATCCTGTGCTATCTCCTGGTTAACTTTGAGCATGAAAATAAGAAAAACATTAGTGCAGGGCTTACCATGCTGCTGATGAGCGAGGCCGGGACCCTTGCTGCCCTGGCTGGTTTTTTAATTATTGCAGGGGTAACCGGGGACATCGGTTTTGCAGCTTTACGGGCTGATGCCGGAAATCTCGGCAGTGCTGCCTTGTGGGCGGTTTTTCTGCTTTCCTTTTTCGGATTCGGGGTAAAAGCAGGTCTTGTACCGGTGAATAACTGGGTACATCGTGCATATCCTGCCGCTCCTGCAAATATTTCCGCCCTTTTTGTAACGGCTTCAAACCTTGGTTTATACGGTATTTTGAGAATTAACTGTGATATTCTTCCCATAAGAGATGCGGGCGAGGGAATAATAATTATGATAATCGGCACCCTGTCTGCACTTGTCGGTATCCTTTACGCCACGCCGGAAAATGACATGAAAAAAATGCTGGCCCACAGTTCCGTTGAAAATACGGGCATCATAACGGCGGGACTTGGTGCAGGATTTGTGTTTATGTCAACCAGCCATCCAATGCTTGCAGGCCTTGCTTTTATAGCAGCCCTGTACCACATGACAAATCATTCGGTCTATAAATCTCTTTTGTTCCTTGGAGCAGGGGTGGTTGAACATAGGACAGGCAGCAGGAATATGGATAAAATGGGCGGGCTGATCAGGAAAATGCCCTGGATTTCCTTTTTCTTCCTCATCGGTGTGCTTTCAATTGCAGCCCTGCCTCCTTTTAATGGTTTTGTCAGTGAATGGCTGACCCTCCAGACCATGCTTCAATGTGCGGTTCTCTCCTCAAGGGGGATAAAAATAATTTTTGCCCTTTGCGGTGCCGGTCTTGCACTTACAGCAGCCCTTGCAGTGACTTGTTTTGCAAAGGCCTTTGCCATGAATTTTTTGGGAAAAGCAAGAACAGAAAAAGCTGAATCAGCACATAAGGCGCGGCTGTCCATGATAATTCCCATGGGTATTTTATCCATTGCATGTTTCCTGCTCGGTGTCCTGCCAACCTATGTGATTCCAGTGATGGATAATGTGGTAAAACCATATGTACACGAAAGCTCAATTGACCAGCTTGTGCCTCCTTTTTTCACCGTGGGCAGGGGGAATTCAAAATTTTCAAAGGCCTTTGTCTCCGATTTTCATAAACTTGGAGCCCAGGTTGGAAGCGATGTTATTCCCGGACGCGGCCTTGTGATCATGCACCGCGGGAAAAAGAGGAATCCCGTAATTTTTGCCATGTCGCCGTCCTACACCCTGGCTGTTCTTGTCCTGCTTCTCGGAGGCGGATTCATCATAATCCGTTTTTTCACATCAAACAGAAAGGTTGAGCGCAGGCCAGCGTGGAGTGGAGGCGTAAGAAATTTTCTTCCTGAGATGACCTATACGGCAACGGGATTTTCAAATCCAGTACGGGTTATATTCAATGGAATTTTCCGGCCTGTCCGGATTGATAATGCAAGGGATACCATACACCAGCATTTCAGGAGCGCTATAAGAAAGGAAAGAAAAGAGCCCCATCTTCTTGACCGTTTGATCGGAAGACCCGTTATTCTTGTCGGCAGATACATTGCAAACAGACTTGGACGAATGCATTCAGGCCGTGTAAATGCATATGCCGCCTATGTGATGACGGCATTAATACTTGTACTGTTGATTCAGGTAATGGTATAGCAGAAAAATGGTATAGCAGAAAGGACGTATTTAGAAAGGACAGATTAATTCATATTTGAGTTTTTGCCGCAGCCGCTGTATGAAACTGTTTGCACGGGAATTGTTAAGCAGGTCGTTTTACACTGAACTGTTTACCCGTGGGAAACAGGCATTATTCCGTATGTAATGAATTTGATAAAAAACAAAAGGAGAATCACTTACAAGTCTTATAAAAATAATTTGAAGAAACAGAGGGAGGGCAGGAATGGACATTAAAAAAAAAGACGTCAAAGAAACTGGAGATGCCAGAAAAAAAGCGCTTTATTTTATTGTTCTCATGGGGATTGTAAGCCTTTTCGGAGATGTAACCTATGAAGGTGCGAGAAGCATAACAGGGCCTTATCTTGCCGTTCTCGGTGCAGGCGCCGGCATGGTGGGATTTGTTGCAGGGGCAGGTGAGTTTATAGGATACAGCCTGCGGCTTGCTGCAGGTTATTTTTCCGACCGCACAAAGGCGTACTGGCCAATTACCATATTGGGCTATGGTATGCTGATATCAATTCCCTGTCTTGCATTCACAAATGCCTGGCAGTTTGCTGCAGTTTTTATTATTATCGAACGAATGGGAAAGGGCATAAGGACCCCGGCAAGGGATGCGATCCTGTCGCATGCCACAAAAAAAGTGGGCAGGGGCTTTGGTTTCGGTCTTCACGAGGCACTGGATCAGATCGGAGCCATCATCGGCCCTTTGATTTTTTCAGCGGTATTTATTTTAAAAGGCGGGTATCATACCGGATTTGCCATTTTGTGGATTCCGGCTCTGCTCTGCGTTGCAATTCTTTTGGTGGCAAGGAAAAAAGTCCCGTCTCCTGCAGATCTTGAAATTGATGATAATTGCGAAAATGAAAAGCAGCAAAAGGGGAAACAGGACAGAGAAAAATTATCAAAAGTGTTCTGGATTTATTCTCTTTTTACCTTTTTAAGTGTGGCAGGGTTTGCCAGTTTTCAGATTATTTCATACCACTTTAAAATTCATGGAGTTGTTTCCGACAGTCTTATCCCGATTCTCTATGCAATTGCCATGGGAGTGGATGCGCTTGTCGCTTTGATAATCGGCAGAACATACGATAAAATTGGGCTGAAGTCACTTATAACCATCCCATTACTGACAGTTTTTATTCCGTTTTTTGCTTTTTCCTCAAGTTTCATTCCTGCACTGATAAGCGCCGTTCTATGGGGCTCTGTAATGGGCATTCACGAAACTATCATGCGGGCTGCAATTGCAGATTTAACTTCACTTGATCACAGGGGTACGGCCTACGGGATATTTAATACAATTTATGGTGGAGCCTGGTTTATCGGGTGTACTTTAATGGGATTTTTATACGATTTATCCCTTCCTGCCGTGTTTGTATTTGTTGTTTTCATGGAATTGATGGCAATTGTGGTATTTTTCCGCCTTGTCCGCAGTGGGGAATGATATGACTTTGATAAAATACATAAATAAAAAAAAGAAAGAATCGCAAGCTCCTGAAAATGAAGTGCGGGGGCTTGAAATGCTTCTTCTTGATGCAGTGAAAAAAAAAGGCTGTCCCATCTGTGCATCAACAGAATCCCATGATAGAAAATATCTTTCCTGGTTTCCAATGGAGATATATCATGAGCCTGATTTCCTGGAAAAAATCAGATCGTCATATGGGTTCTGCACGCGCCACGGAGCTTTTCTTGATCAACAGAGACAGCTTCTTCCCCAGCTTAATTTTGTGCATGACCATGTTGTGCAAAAAGTTTGTGCTCAGCTGTACTTATACCTTTCAGGACAGGAAAAAGATCTGTTTTTACTTTTTCCCGATCCTTCAGACTGCCCGGTCTGTGCTTCATCAAAAACCAGTACCAAAAGGTTTCTGTGGTTTTTTCATAAACTGATCAAAGAGGGCAGGGCTTTAAAAGATTATGGTCATCCCGGCATTATGTGTTTCCGTCATTTTATGGAATTTTCAGAAAAAGCTTCTCATGAAGTGATTCAGCAGTTGATTCCAAAGCATGAGAAAGCCATTGCATCTGCTGTACATGCCATGGAAAATGCCGGTTCATCCATGATCAGTGCAGGTATAAAAAGCGATGCCTGCAGGACAGGTCTTTTGCTTTCAGTGGGTCCTGCTTTTAATACCGAAGATCTTGTCTGGCTTCACAGGATCTATTGCAGAAATCCCGGTATGGATCCTGTAGCTGATTTTATAACTTCCCTTGAAAATAAAACTGCCTGCCCCGTATGTCTTGAACAATATGCTGCAATGAGCCAGTGGATTAACTGGCTTGATAATTATAAAATTTCAGGCATGGATGATATTGATCAACTGACCGGTGTGCTCCCTACCTGCAGGGAACATGTTCTTGCATGTGTGAATCTTGGCAGACCTGATCTGCAGTTTGCCGCAGTATATGCCGCCTTAAAGGCCGCCTGGACCAGCACATTGATTGCAGCAAAAAAACTGAGAAACCTGCAGGAAAGAAATAACACTCCGGTGTGGCAGAAATTGACGAAAAAAGATAAAAACGCAGGCGAAAACAGCAGAATTGATATCCGCGAGGCTGTTACATCGCCGATAAGATGCCCTGTGTGTGAACGAATCAATAAAGCCGAACAGCGGGCGCTGGATCTGCTTTTTGCACTGCTTGAATCTCCACGTCATCAAAAAACATTTGAAAATGGCCACGGACTGTGCATAAATCATTTTATTAAAGCTGTAAAACATGCTCCATACGATGACATGTGCCAATTTTTAATCAGAGTTGAGTCTGCAAAACTTTCGTTTCTAAAATGGGAGCTTGACGAGACAATGCGCAAAATGGCATGGGATACAAGACCGGAACCAAAGGGCAGTGAACAATCGGCATGGCACAGGGGATTTGCAATGTTTTCAGGACTGCCGCCGGATGGATGTCAGCAAAAGTGATTGACCCGCTTCAAAAAAATATCCCGCCGTTGTTTCTTATCCCTGGTTTTCTTTTTATTTGACAAAAGAATTACAAAACCCGTTTTGGTTCTAACCTGTCCAGGTTAGGAAAATATGCTTTGACAAAAACCGTAATCCTGTTAATAAAGATGGTGTCATTAATGCAATAATCGACAAGCAAAGTATTTTGAAACAATCAGGTCCTGACGGAGGCTATGAAACCTGCCTGATAAAAAAAGGAGGTGTAGGCATGAAATCTGTAAAAACAATATGGACTCTTTTTTTCCTGATTTGTCTTATACTGATTTCATGTTTTACATGCCCTGGGGCAAGGGCATTTGAATCTGTAAAAATAGTCTGTATAACTTCACAGACAGGTATTGCCGTTGATGACAGCCTGCCCATAATCCAGGGTGCACAATTGGCCGTTGATGAGATAAACAGAAATGGGGGATTGCTTGGAAAACCTGTTGAATTAATTTTTCTTGACAATAAAAGCACCAGTATTGGATCAAAATCCGCTGCAGAAAAAGCTGTAAAATTAAAGGTAACAGGAGTCATCGGAGCATCCTGGAGTTCCCATTCCCTTGCCATGGCACCTGTACTGCAAAAAGCGGGCATTCCAATGATAACTCCTGCATCCACGGCTCCCAAAGTTACGGAGATTGGTAATTATATTTTCCGTGTATGCTTCACCGATGACCTCCAGGGCAGGATAATGGCATTATTTGCCAGAAATACTCTTAAAGCTGCTACGGCTGTTGTTTTACAGAATATCAATGAGCAATACAGCTTAACTTTAAGTAATTATTTCAGACAATCTTTTATAAAATCAGGAGGAAAAATATTACTAACCGGCAATTATACGGAGAAATGTGTTGATTTCTCAGATATTTTAAAAGAAATAAAAAAAATAAAACCGGATGTAATTTTTATTCCGGGTTATTCAAGGGACAGCGGTCTTATAATACACCAGGCAGGGAAAATGGGCATAAAAGCTGTTTTCCTTGGCGGTGACGGCTGGTCATTAAATATGTTTGACTATGCAGGAGACTATTTAAACGGCAGTTATGCTGCGGCTCCGTGGCAGAAATCTCTTCCCTTTCCCGAATCCAGACATTTTCAGAAAATCTTTTATAAAAAATTCAAAAAACCTGTTTACAATGGTGTTATTGCATTGGCATATGATGCCACAAGGCTCTTCTGTCGGGCAGTCAACAATGCAGGTACCATTGACAGAAAAATAATCCGGGATGTGCTTGCCAGAACTTTTGATTTTAAAGGAGCAACAGGAAGTATCACCTTTGACGGGACAGGTAACCCCATTGGAAAGCAGGTGGTTATCATGAAATTTGATCACCATATATATCATTACATTAAAACCGTTAAGGAAAAGACTATAAGTATAGCAGCCATTTATGCATTAACCGGCAGGGCTGCACAGGTAAGCCAATCTTCCGTTACAGGAGTTGTTGATGCAGCAGACGAGATAAATAAATCCGGGGGGATTGAAAATAGAAAGATTAAAGTTGATATTATTGATAATAGGAGTTGTCCCATAGGATCACAAATTGCTGCTGAAAAGGCAGTTGCAGATAATGTTACAGCTATTATAGGCTCACTCTGGAGTTCACATTCCCTTGCCGTTGCAAAAATTGCCGAGGCTCATAAAATTCCAATGATATCCAATATGTCGACAAACCCGAAACTTACAAAAATCGGCAATTATATATTCCGGGTCTGTTTTACAGATGATTTCCAGGGAAAAGTTATGGCAGAATTTGCCAGAAATGATTTAAAAGCAAAATCAGCCCTTGTACTAACCGATATAACAAGTGCCTACAGCATTGGTTTGTCAGGGGAATTTATAAAAATTTTTAAGAAGTCAGGTGGAAAAGTTTTAATCAATGCCATGTATAAGCCTGATCTAAATGACTGTAACAGCCTTATTTTACAGGTAAAAAAATACAGGCCTGATGTTGTTTTTATCTCGGGTCATGATGAATCAGGTTTTCTTGCAGAAAAATTACAGGTTTCAGGGATTAAGGCAATTTTTCTCGGAGGGGACGGCTGGAACTATGGCAGTTTTTTAAATAAAGGCGGAAAATATATAAAACATGGATTTTTCTGTACCCACTGGTCTGAAAAATCAGAAAATCCTGTTTCCATTGCCTTTGTAAAAAAATACAAAAATATATCTTATATCAACTCTGCTTCTGCACTTTCCCATGATGCCGTATTTCTATTAGCTGATGCGATTAAGCGCGCCCATTCCACGAACAGAAAAAATGTCCGCATGGCCCTTGAAAATACAAAATCATTTCAGGGAGTGACAGGTGGGATATCCTTTGACAAAAATGGTGATCCAGTTAATAAAAACGCTGTTATCAATGAAATATACAATGGAAAAATCAGATATCTGAAAACAATAACACCTTAAAAGGGACAGCAACGCAGTTCAGATCTGCATCATGGCCGTTATAAAAAACAAATGGGGTAAAAATGAAAACCACAAGCCTTTCATTTAAAATAAATGTGATTGGTGTAAGTATCTGCCTGATATTTATATTTATATGCAGTTCTGTTTTATATTTTGCAGGGAAAAAGTATTTGAATCATCAATATAAAGAAATTAACACATTTTTATCTGTGCTTTTTGAACAAAAAAGAGAAGAATTGGCAAATGAAATCTTTGCCCGCCAGAATCTTGCCCTTAATTCATCATTAAATGATATAATAAAGGTCAATGGAGTTACAAAGGCAGTTATCTATAATAAAAAAGGTGATGTGCTCTTGTCCATGGAATATAATCCGAATAATGAACATACAGAACAGAATTCGGTTAAACAGGAAAAAAATGCAGGCCCTGCTTTGAAAACTAAAGATACAGTGAAAGCTCTATCTGAAAATCAGATAGAGCTTTTTGATAAACAAGCTGTTTTTTTAACAAATACTCGGGGTATGAAAGATATGGCCTGTTATTCAAATGCCATCGAGGTAATCGGCGACCGTGTAGGCTATATAACAATTTACTATGATCTCCACCCGTTAAAGCAGCATATTATAGAGGGCATAACGGCTTTTTCTTTTTTCGTTCTTTTACTGGCAGTTTTCATGTCTTTTTTTATTTATTTTTCATTGTCGCGTTTTATTGTGAAACCCATATTGAAATTAAAAAGAGCAATGGGCAGGGTTGAACAAGGAGTGCTTGGAGCGAAAGTCGATCTTGATTCAAATGATGAAATAGGTGAGATAGGCAGTGCTTTTAATAAAATGTCTGAAAAATTATTGCAAAATAATACTGCCCTGAAAACTGCTGTAAAAGCAAAAGAAAACTATGCGGTAAAACTTGCAAAGGCAAATGCGGAGTTAAAAAATTTAAATACAAGCCTTGAACTTATTGTAAAAAAACGTACTTCCGAACTTTTAAGAACAAATGCCCGTCTTAAAAGAGAAATTGAAGAAAAAGAAAAAATGAAAGAAGATCTTTTAAGGATTCAGAAATTAGAATCCATTGGCTTGCTTGCAGGCGGTATTGCCCATGATTTCAACAATATCCTTGGTGTGATAATCGGAAATCTCTCCCTTGCCAGGGCCTATGCTGAAAAAGATCATAAAATAGCAAAATACCTTGCTGATACTGAACAATCATGCTTCAGGGCAAGGGATTTGACAAATCAGCTTTTAACCTTTTCAAGGGGCGGTGCCCCTGTGAAAAAATTAATATCAATGCCTGAATTTATCGAGGAATCCATTGTTTTTGTTTTAAGGGGCTCAGGCGTAGGGTATGAATTGTCAATTGTGCCCGATTTATTTGATGCGGAAATAGACAAGGGGCAGATTAATCAGGTTCTAAACAATATCATTATTAATGCGATTCAGGCTATGCACAATAACGGTGTTATTTCGATAAAAGCTGAAAATTACATTATTAACCCCAATGATACATCCATTCCATTAAAGCAGGGAAATTACATAAAAATAAGTATTAAGGACCATGGCGAGGGTATAAGCAAAATAAATCTCCAGAATATTTTTGATCCGTATTTTACAACAAAACAAAATGGAAACGGTCTTGGCCTTGCAATGGTGCATTCCATTATAAAGAGACATGACGGATATATAAGCGTAGAATCCATAGAAACAAAGGGAGCAAGTTTCCGGATTTATCTGCCTGCTTCAGGGGAAAAATTTAAGGCCGTTGCCAATGAGTCAAAAATTTCCGAAAAAGAGGTATCTAAAAAACATGGAAATACCGGAAAAATACTTGTGATGGATGATGATGAAATGATCAGGGACGTTGTGGGTGATATGCTGATTCACATTGGCTATGAAGTGGAATTTTCAACGGATGGTGTTGAAGCATGCAGAAAATACACTGAATCCATGGAAAAGAACGACAAATTTGACCTTATCATAATGGATCTCACCATACCCGGAGGTATGGGTGGCAAAAAAGCTGTGAAAAAAATACTTAAAATTGATCCTGGAGCAAAAGTTGTGGTTTCAAGCGGTTATTCCAATGATCCTGTTATGGGTGATTATAAATCATATGGGTTTTCAGGTGTTGTTGTGAAACCATTTCAAATGGAAGAATTAAAATCAGTGATACAGGGAATAATTGTACAGGAGTGTCTTTGAGAGAATCTATGCAAATGGAGGATAAATAATGTCCATGCCCTGGTTAATTCCGTCTATAACAGCCACAATAACAGGGATATTGTGTTTAATTTTCATCTATTGTTATCTTTATTTACATGACCCGAGAAAATATTTATTCCTATGGGCAGCAGGACTGTCTTTTTATATCATAAGATTTGTTTTTATGATTCTTATGATTAAATTCCAAAACGATTCTTTTCTGTTAATTTGCAATCAATTATCCCTCCTTGCAAGTGGTGTATTCTTTTTATGGGGCACCTATGATTTTCTGGGCAGACAATTTTCTGTGATATGGGTCTGGGCTGTGTTCACAGGGGCAGCGTGGATAATTTTAAGTGTTTTGTTTAAACTAAGTTTTTTTGCAGCATCATTGCCTGCCTTTATTTTTCTGTCACCTGTTTATTTTTTTACAGGAGTATTATTTTTAAGGTCAAAAATAAATAAAAGAACGGAAGATCTATTCGTTGGTGCAGCTTTTATTTTTTTGGCTATTCATGCGGCAGCTTATCCATTTTTAAAACAGAGCCTCTGGTTTTTTCGCTGGGGATATATTATTGAGGAAATACTCTGCTTTATAGTGTCTTTGTGCTTATTGATGGTTTATTTCCGGAAGATAAGAACTGAACTCTCAAGAAGTAAAAAAAAATTATCCATAACCCTTGATTCCATTGGGGATGCAGTTATAACAACAGATATCCGGGGAAAAATTATACGGATGAATTCTGTGGCAGAGCACCTTACCGGCTGGAGGCGGAAACAAGCAGCGGGAAAAAATTTAACCACTGTTTTTAACATAATAAATTCAAAGACAGAACAAACAGCAGACAATCCTGTGAAAAGAGTTATGGAAACAGGAAATATTGCAGGACTTGCAAATCACACAATGCTTATCTCAAAAAACGGGAAAAGATATCACATTGCAGATTCTGCAGCTCCCATCAGGGACGATACCGGCAGTGTTTTTGGAATTGTACTGATTTTCCGGGATGTAACTTATGACTATCAGATGCGGGAAGCATTACAACAAAGTGAAGAAAAATTCAGGCTGGCATTTCATGCAAGCCCTGATGCAATTAATCTGAATACTGCAGGAAACGGAGTCTATATCGATATAAATAAAGGTTTTACAGAAATTATGGGGTATTCAAGAAAAGAAGTGATCGGAAAAACTGCAATTGAGCTGAATATCTGGAAGAATATCAAAGACAGGGAGTCTTTTACTTCTGAGCTTAAAATTCACGGATTTGTTGATAATTTTGAGGCAGAGTTTGTTGGAAAAAACGGGAAAATCAGGGCAGGCCTGCTGTCTGCCAGGCCCCTGATAATTGACAATAAAGATGCTGTTCTTTTTGTTACCCGTGATATTACTGAAAAAAAACTGGCTGAAAATGCTTTAAAAGAAAGTGAGCAAAAATTCAGACGGATTTATGAAAATATGGCCATTGGTGTGGCTAAAATTTCATTGAAATTCCGAATTGAGAGTGCAAACAGCGCCTATTGCAAAATGCTGGGATACGGTGAAGAAGAGCTAATAGGTAAACATCTTGCTGATATAACGGCAAAGGAGATTTTAAAAAAGAATCTTATGAAACAATCCCTGCTTGCAGGTGGTGAAATAGAACACTATCAACTGGAAAAGCAGTTTATTCACAAAAATGGCAATATTGTCTACGGTATTCTTGATGCCAATCTTATTCGGGATTCCCATGGGAAACCATCATATTTTCTGGGCAGTGTATTGGATATCACACATCGTAAACTGTCGGAAAGTGCAGTTCAGGAAAGTGAAGAAAAATACCGCTCAATGATGGAAGCCATTAACGATGCAGTGTATATCTGCTCATCTGATTATATAATTGAGTACATGAATCCTGCAATGATTGAAAGAACAGGCCGGGATGCCACAGGGGAGGTCTGCTACAGTGCTGTCCATGAATTCGACGAAAAATGTCCATGGTGTGTTCATGAAAAAATAGTGAATGGAGAAAATATCAATTATGAAATCGGAATTCCAAAAAACAATAAAACTTACCATATCTCTTCCTCACCTGTATTCCACGCAGATGGTTCTGTTTCTTCATTAACTATTCTTCGTGACATAAGCGAATTAAAAAAAATACAGGCCCAGTTACATCAATCTCAGAAAATGGAATCCAT
>WFQS01000523.1 GCA_015486915.1 Desulfobacteraceae bacterium | reverse complement strand
GCTTTACCCGATCAAAATCCAGAATTGAAAAAAGACTTTTTTATTTATAGAACCGGGAAAATTCCCTGTCAATAAGTTTAAAATTTTATTTCAGGGGGCTTTAGCCGGAAAGAGGGATTTGATTTTGAGCCATTCCCAGGGATTTTTTCTAAACCGGTTTCAGGGATGAAATTTCATCCAATTTAATTTTTTTCATTAGCTGTGGTATTATTTATCTTCATTGACAAAAAGAGGGTTTAATATTATTTAAGCACTTATGGAAAAGCATAAAAAAAAATACTTAAAAGATTACAGACCGCCTGAATATCTCATCGATAAAATTGATCTTCACTTTGACTTAAAAGAGGATAATACAAAAGTTGTGTCAACAATGCAGATCAGGCGCAATACCGATATTGCAGATGAAAACACCCCCCTTGTTTTTGACTGCGGCTGCTCTCCGGAAAATATCGATTCCATTATAGCAGAAGACATGGTACTGCTTCCCCATGAATATGAAATAAAAGAAAAATCTTTTATTCTGCCAAAGGTGCCTGAACTGTTCACACTTGAGATTACAACCGTTTTGAATCCGGAGCAGAATACCAGCCTTGAAGGACTTTACAAGTCAGGTTCCACTTTCTGCACCCAGTGCGAGGCCGAAGGGTTCAGGAAAATAACATGTTTTCCTGACAGGCCCGATGTGATGACGAGGTTTTCATGTATCATTACAGCTGATAAGGGAAAATACCCTGTTCTTCTGTCCAACGGCAATCTCATCAAAAAAGGGGATCTTTCCCATGGCAGACATTTTGTTCAATGGGAAGACCCGTTTAAAAAACCATCTTATCTTTTTGCCCTTGTTGCAGGGGATCTTGTCTGTATTGAAGATACTTTCACAACCTGTTCAGGTCGGGATATTGCTCTGAAGATATATGTTGAGCATGAAAACAGGAATAAATGCGATCATGCCATGAAATCATTGAAGCAGGCCATGGAATGGGATGAGAAGCGTTTCGGAAGGGAGTATGACCTTGATCTGTACCAGATTGTTGCTGTGAATGATTTTAATATGGGGGCCATGGAAAACAAGGGCCTTAATATTTTTAATTCAAAATATGTTCTTGCAGAACCTGAAACGGCAACCGATACGGATTTTTTAAATATCCAGGGAGTCATCGCCCATGAGTATTTTCATAACTGGACAGGTAACCGGATAACGCTTAAAAACTGGTTCCAGTTAAGCCTGAAGGAAGGTTTGACCGTGTTCAGGGATCAGGAATTTTCTTCTGATATGAATTCAAGGGGTGTTAAACGTATCAGCGATGTAAAAAAACTTAAAACATTCCAGTTTCCCGAGGATTCAGGACCCATGGCGCATCCTGTAAGGCCTGAATCCTACATTGAGATGAATAATTTTTATACCACAACCGTTTACAATAAAGGTGCTGAACTTATCAGGATGATCTTTCAGATTCTTGGGAAACAGGGTTTCAGAAAGGGGATGGATCTTTATTTTGAAAAATTTGACGGTCAGGCAATAACAATTGAGAATTTCATTGAAACCATGGAAGAGGCATCTGAAATTGACCTTTCACAGTTCAGGCTGTGGTATTCTCAGTCAGGAACTCCTGTTGTTACAATAAAACGGGAGTATGATCCAAAGACGAAAAAACTTTCTGTACATTTAAACCAGCACATCAATCCCGACAGAAATCAAAAACATAAAAAACCCATGCACATTCCCGTTAAAGTCGGGTTCATAAGCAGAGAAGGCATGGATATAACAGAAGATATTTATCGTGCATCGGGGATGCATTCCCATGTTCTCCAGTTTAGAAAGGAAAACCAGACTTTTGTTTTTAATGATGTTCCTTACGGCACGATTCCCTCGATGTTCAGGGAATTTTCAGCTCCTGTGAAAATTAAAAATGATCTGTCCATGGAAGAGACTGCATTTCTCATGGCAAACGATAAAGATGAGTTCAACCGGTGGGATGCAGCCCAGCAGCTTTTTTTACAGGAGATCGTTTCTATTGTAGATATGATACAAAACAAAAAAATCCTTAAAGTATCCGATAATCTCAACGCTGCTTTTAAAAAAGCGTTAACGGATATGGATGCAGACAGTGCACTTCTTGCCGCCATCCTGACACTTCCGGGTGAAAATGAGGCAGCAGAGAATTTCAAAATCATAGATGTTGATGCAGTACATGGTGCGCTGCTGTTTTTAAAACATAAGTTTGCAGAAAATTTCAGTATGGAATTCCGGGAGATTATAAAAAGATGCTCAAAGGGAGATCCTTTTGATCTGTCAGGAAAAGCCATGGGAGACAGAACCCTTAAAAATCTTGCCCTGTCATATCTTGGCTCACTTGGAACAGATGAAATTGCAGAAATGATTTATCACAGATTCAGGCATGCCGCCACAATGACCGATGAAATTGCATCCCTTTCAATTCTCTGTAATATGGATTCCGAATTTACCAAACATGCCCTTGAAGAATTCTATTTAAAATGGAAATCCGATCCCCTTGTGATTGACAAGTGGTTTGAGGTGCAGGCAGGCTCGATTCTTCCCGATACATTCGGGAAAGTTAAAAAATTAGTGTCTCATCCTGATTTTTCATTAAAAAATCCCAACAGGATAAGATCTCTTATAGGCGTATTTGCAGCGCAGAATCCTTTTAATTTCCACAGATCAGACGGTGAAGGCTATAGATTCACTGCTGATATAATCATGACTCTGGATCAGACCAACCCCATGATTGCCGCACGTATTGTTTCTGCATTCAACAACTGGAAAAGGTACGATGGTAAAAGGCGTGAAAAAATGCAGAAAGAACTTGGAAACATCATGGCATTGCCGTCAATTTCCACGGACGTTTATGAAATTGTTTCAAGAGCTCTCAAATAGTGCCGTGCAGGGTTTCATAAAATTTTTTAAAAGATTGACAATATAATTTCTAATCACTCTGCCGCATATTTACACAGATAAACGCAGATCTTTTTAAACATAAAGATAGTACAGGTATTATTTCTAAAAGATCCGTTGTAATCAGCGGAAATCTGTGGCTGAATCATAACTACAATTTAAAGTTTTAAATATCGGAGCAACACAATAAATATGAAAATATATTATATCGATGGAGAATTCGTACCAGAAAATAAAGCTTTTATTCCCGTGGATGATCTTGCTGTCTTAAGGGGATTCGGGGTCTGTGATCTGATGAGAACCTACAACGGGAAACCGTATTTTCTAAATGAGCATATTAAAAGGCTTGAAAATTCGGCAAAGGAAATAGGTCTTGAACTTCCATGGTCATGTGATGATATGGTAAAGATTGTCCTTGAAACCCTGAAAAAAAATAAAACCATAAATGAAGCGAATATAAGAATAGTTATTACGGGAGGTTCCAGTCCGGATTTTATAACCCCGCATGGCAATCCAAGACTGCTTGTGCTGGTAACGCAGATTCCCGAGCTTCCCGTATCGTGGTATGAAAAAGGTGTAAAAGTTATCACCCTTCCCATTGAGAGGGATATTCCCGGAGCAAAAAGTATCTCCTATATCCCCGCAACAATGGCTTTGAAAAAGGCAAAAAAGGAAAATGCAGTGGAAGCCCTTTACGTTGACAGACACGGTTTTGTCAGGGAATGTGCAACAAGTAATTTTTTTGCCTTTAT
>WFQS01000522.1 GCA_015486915.1 Desulfobacteraceae bacterium | reverse complement strand
TTGGCCCAGATTTGCCTCACAACAAATTTAGAAATAAACGCAATAACTTACGTTTTATTTCATATAAAAAAAATAATAAGCCAGGAAGGCTCATTTTGGATAGATCCAAATGAATTTCCTGGCTTTTTTTATTTTTTGTAACTTTGAAGATTAAAAAAAGGGGGTGAATTAATAATTTCCATAAAAATGTTAAGGAAGGCAGCCATTCCCGGCTAAGGATTTCAGGCCGCCTTCCATGTAAAAGCCCCTCGGGTTGAGGAATGCTTTGTTTGTTTTATACCACCAAGGCATCTCTCCGTCAACTTCGAGGTTATTAAATTCCAACCATTTTTACATGATTGAGGAAGATGCATGAAAAATTTAAAATTGATTATTGTCCTTTTATTAGCAACAATAGGTATCGGCTTATCCCAGACGTCCTTTGCAGCAGAAAAGAAAAAAGAGAAAAAAATCTTTAAACTTAAAGAAGTAGTGGTAACGGCACCCGAGGTAAAAGGTGCGCCGGGAAGGACTGTCCTGATAACAAAAGATGAAATCAACACAAAAAACACCCAGGACGCTATTAACATATTAGAGGACATACCCGGTGTGTATCTGAAACCTGCAAAAAGGCGCGGAGGTCAGATCAGCATGAGGGGGATTGGAGAAACCAAAACCGTTGTCATGCTTGACGATTCCATTCTTAACGATTCTTTTCATCAAAATGTATTCTGGAATCTTATTCCCATTGATGCAATTGACAGGGTTGAGGTTATACCGGGGCCCTTTTCCGCACTTTACGGAGGAAGAGGCGGCATAGGCGGAACAATTAAATTTATAACAAAAATGCCGGAAAAACAGGAATTTTCCGTAAAAACTGTTTACGGAAGCAACAGAACAATGCGTGGCAGTGCAAGTTACGGGAATAAATTATATGACAGGCTGTCTTTTTATATCAGTTACGATTATATGCAGACTGACGGATATGTTGCAGACTATATAACGAAATCAGCTAATGACGGGCCTGGCAACATACCCGTTACAGGGTGGGAAAAAACCACCGACAGCAAGGGAAATCCCATGTACCTTATTGGCGACAAGGGTAATAATGAATCATGGGAGTGGAGTATACTGTCTAAGTTAAAATTTGATCTTTCCGACACATCGAGCATTAGTTTTACATTCAGTCCCAGTCAGTGGAATTACGGGGGGTGGAGTGCAGGTCTTGATACACCTGACTCTTACCTGACAAATGCTAATACAGGTGCGCCTGTATCATCGGGCAAGATCACCTTTAATGATGATGGAGTACAAAAAAATATAGATCTTGGGACAGCTACCTTTCTTGGAGGAAAGACCGGTAGAAGCAAGCGTTATCGCTATAACCTTGCATATGAAACACGATTTACACCGGATATAAGTCTGAAAGCCGTCGTTGAGTATGTTGATGAAAGAAAAAGAGGTGATAATACAAGCCCCCGGGAAGGGGCTACGCCTTCCGGAGGACCTGGCAAACTTTCGCGTTTTCCCTTTGATCGCTGGCAGGGAAGGATAGAATCGAAAGTCCTTAACATTGCCGATTTCAACAACCTGACTTTTGGTGCCGATTATATGAAAGAAAAAGGCGGAAGAAGAAATTACAATGAAATGACCGACTGGACAGATCTGAACAATACAGACGGAGGAATAACCGCCAAAAGCTGGGGTGTCAACAGTGTATTTTCTGTTTTCGCACAAAATGAAACGATTTTAATGAAAGATCGACTTAAGCTTTATCTCGGTGGAAGGCTTGACTACTGGAAAATATCCAATCTTACGGACTGGACCAGGATACACAATATCGGAACACATGCATATAAAGACAGAAGCGAAACCTATTTCAGCCCCAAGGCTTCTGTCAAGTACTCTCCATTTGAATCAACCACTTTGAGAATCTCCCTTGCAAATGCATTTACCGCTCCGCGGCTGCACGACATGCTGGGAGGATATTCAAAGAACCCTAACTCCATACGTCTTTCAAGCCCTTATCTAAAGCCGGAAAAGGCAACCTGCTGGGAAACGGGAATTGATCAAAAGATTTTTGATACAATCCTTGTAAGGGCAACATACTTTGAAAATTACTTACGTGATTATAAATATACGGAAAAATGGGTTGATGCAGGAGTTAATTATGATGTTGCAAAAACCGGAGGCAAGGCAAGAATACGAGGTGTTGAACTTGGGATCAAGCATCAGATAACCCCATTTGTCAGTGCCTATGCCAATATGACCTATCAGGACACAGAGGTTACCGAAGACAGACAGACCCCTCAAAAAGAAGGTAAACGTATAACGGGCGTGCCTCAAGAGATGTATAATTTTGGGCTTTTGTGCGAAAATTATGCAGGTTTCAGGGGCTCTGTTACAGGTCGTTATGTGGGCAAGGTTTATAATGATTCTTTAAACCGGGATACAAAAGATCATGTCTATGGTTCATATGATTCATATTTTACAATGGATGCAAAGATTGGTTACCAGATAAGAAAGGGGCTTGAGGTGTCCTTTGCCGTGGATAACCTTTTTGACAGAGACTACTTTTTAGGCAGCAAAGCCCCTGGAAGGGAATATTTTCTTGAAGCTGTTTATAAATTTTAGCTTGTATAACAGGCATGGGACTGATTTGGATTTGACTATGGATTCAGGATTAACCTTTATTCAGATCTGTTCTTTTACTTCACAGAAATTTCGATGAATTAAATCAAAAATATTTAAACGGAGGAAAAATGATATACGAAGGAAATATAAAAGGAGTTATACGCAAACGGTGGAGCGCCCGGGCACGAACCTATGATAAGGCGCCGGGGCACGGTATTCATTCCGATCAGGAAAAACAGGCATGGATGCAGATTTTGTCGGACGCGTTGGATAATAAAACAAAATTAAGGGCTCTTGATGTGGGGACAGGCACCGGAGCATTGGCGCTTTTGCTTGCGGAAATGGATCATGAAGTTTTCGGTGTTGATTTGTCAGATCAGATGTTGATAAAGGCCAGGGAAAAAGCACAAAAAGGGAATTTAAAAGTGGATTTCAGGGTTGGTGATGCCGAGGCCCCGCCGTTTGAGAAAGAATTCTTTGACGCAATTGTCAGCCGGCATGTTCTCTGGACACTGCCCAATCCGGAAAACGCTGTGCAGGCGTGGAAAAATCTTTTAAAACCCGGAGGCAGGGTGGTGATCATTGATGGAAACTGGGGACAAAACAATAGTACCGGACTTCAGAAATTCTGGCGGGTTATGGCCATGCCGCTTGTTCTCATTACAGAGTTCAGAGACCCGAGGATGCCGAAAAAGGATATAGACGAGCATCTGCCCATGAGGCAGAAAAAACGTCCCAAGGCGGATATTGAGTTGCTTGAAAGCCTGGGATTTGATGCCGGCGTAATGGAAGTGGAGCTGCCGAGGAAGTACTCAATTCTTGAGTATATGAAATACGGCCATAGTCAGCACAGCAAATATCAATTTGTGGTAAGTGGGATAAAATCTTGAGATCATAGATACTACTGCGGGCAGATCTGATGTCTTGTTGTGAGACGTGTCCGGGTAAAACCGGATCTGCCCCATGGCCGTTTATAAGAAAGAGCTATATTTTGACAGCGTCACAAATGCTTTTTCTATATTCGTTGAGAGGCAACGCAGCGCAGTCCAGCTCGGCCTCATGGCCGTTATATCGGAAATAAGGAAATTATAAGACAATGAAAAAGATCAAAAAATTCATGATCATTGGAATCGCTGTCTGCATGGCATTGGCAGGAAGCGTAAAAAGAGGCTGCTGCATTGATAAAAGCGGGCAGGTGCTTGTCATGGGAGCACAAAAAGACTTCAAGGCAGCAGCTGAAGGCAAGCTTCTCGTTTTTAACACGTTTACCACCCTTGACGAGTCCGGTAATTTACTTCCCGAACTTGCAAAATCATGGGATATCTCAAATGATGGCAAAGTGTGGATTATTCATTTAAGGCAGGATGTGAAATACCATGACAACACTCCCTTTAATGCGGAAACCGCAGCATTTACCATTAAAAGGGCAATGGAAAATGCTGTCTGGGCGAAATATGTAAATAGTATCGAAAAAGTTGATGCCTACACTTTAAAAGTTGTTTTTAATACCTATTACTATTCATTCTTTAGAGATATGGCAAGCGGATGGCGGTCGGAAAATTTTGTAAGTCCCACAGCAGTGGATCCGCAATGGGACCCCAAGGGGAAAATAGTCAGGTATATCGGAACCGGACCGTTCAGGCTGGTAAATTACAAAAAAGACAGGGAGGCCACCCTGGTAAGAAACGATAATTACTGGGGGAAAAAGCCAAAACTTAAGAAAATATTATGGGAATACACACCTGATCCATACGCCGAGATTCTGGCCTTAAAAGCCGGGGAAATTGATATTATCGGTGCTGCCGAGCATCATTCCAGTGTTCCTTTCATGAAACTTGCAGAGCTGAAGGAAAATCATGATCTTATGGTTGCAACCCATTCCTATGGCCGTTATCAGGTACTTGATTTCAATTGCCGTAAACCTTTGTTCAATGACATAAGAGTTAGAAAAGCATTTAATTACGCCATTGACAGAAAAACCATGGTAAGGTCCCTTTTCGGAAATATTACCGATCCCTGTTATTTTATTACCGATCCGAAGTTTATATGGGGTCCTTCCAATATCACAACGGGATACCTATATGATCTTAAGATGGCAAAAAAACTTCTTGCCGGGGCTGGCTGGGTTGATACAGACGGTGATGGTATCCTTGATAAAGACGGCAGAGATTTAAAGGTTGTGCTTCTCGTTCCAACGGGTGAGGCCAATGCAGATATGGTAGCACTTGTGGTTCAGTCTCAATTAAAAAAACTGGGAATCAAGCTGAATATAAAAACAATGATAAATGCATGGAATATGCGAAAAACCGGTGAGTATGATCTGTTTCTCAGCCACAGCGGGTGTCTGCCCTCAATACCGGGAGGGATAGGGATCGGAGGAAAGTATTACTCTTCCGGGGACTGGCCATTTGCATATCATTCTAAAAGGCTGGATGCTTTAATTGATGCGGCTTTTACCACCACTGACAAGGTACGGATGCGGACAGAATGTGATAAAATATGGACACTGCTGCATGATGCCGCCCCGTGTATTCCGCTGTATAATATTAAAAAGGCAGTGGTGATGAATAAAAAGGTGACAGGATTCAAATTCGGACGAACAATGTTCAATATGGATCTGACTGACATTGTGATAAAAAGATGATAAAATTTATCTCATACAGGATTGCCCTTTCGGTATTGGTGATGTTCGGAGCGGCAACGCTTTCCTTTTTCCTTCTCACCTTTGCCCCGGGGAATGCTGCCGAGGCAATACTTTCAGCAGAGCGTGCTGATGATCCCCATATTGAGGAAATTAAAATATTCATGGAAAGACATGGCTTAAATAATCCAATGCCTGTCCGGCTTCTGCATTGGTTCCGGATGCTTGGCAGCGGTAATTTCGGAACTTCTCTGCGAACCGGGGAACCGGTGGCAAAGGAATTTTTGTCGAGATTTCCGGCTACACTTGAACTTACCGTCTCCTCCATGCTGTTAGCGATCATTATTGCACTTCCTCTTGGTGTTATTTCTGCAGTTAAACAAAACTCCATTTTGGATCATGCAAGCCGGGTTGTTGCTTTATGGGGCGTTTCCATGCCCAATTTCTGGCTGGGTCTTCTTTTAATCCTGTTTTTCGGAGTATTCCTCGGTTGGTTACCCACCTATGGTTTCGGCGGCATAAAGCACCTTGTTATGCCAACCATTACGCTTGGAACCGGTATGACCGCTATCCTGATGCGCCTGCAGCGTGCGAGCATGCTGGAGGTTTTAAATGAAAATTATATCAGAACGGCAAGGGCCAAGGGCCTGAACGAGTGGGTTGTGATTGGCAGGCACGCTTTCAGAAATACCCTGATCCCCATTGTAACCATCATCGGTATGCAGATCCCCCACCTTTTGTCAGGTGTAGTGATTGTGGAACAGATATTTGCATGGCCCGGTATCGGGCATTTTCTTGTGGATTCAATCAATGCAAAGGACTATCCGGTCATTCAGGGCTTTGTTCTAATAATAGCTTTTTTCTTTGTACTGTCCAATCTGATTGTGGATATTGGCTATGCTTATCTTGATCCGCGAATCAGATATCAAAAAAC
>WFQS01000521.1 GCA_015486915.1 Desulfobacteraceae bacterium | reverse complement strand
TTGGCCATGATATGCTGCCGAAAAATCAGAATCCCCATGAAATCCTGAAAAAATATGCAAAAAATTTGAGTATATTTGTCTTTAACAGCCACGTCCATACTACTGAACATTATCTGATAGATGGAATTAACTATCAGGTGATAGGCGGCAGCGGTGCTCCTCAAAATTTCAAATTCAGCAGACACGCTTCTCCGGAAAAGGAATTATACTGGCAGGATAATCCAAGAGTTGAAGAATACAACTACCTCAAGGTAGAGGTGAACAGCCGAAAAATAAACGGGACAATATATCGTTTTCGCCCCCTTGATACTTTAAAGCCCTTTACTCACAAAGTAATGTTTCAATAAAGAAGAATCATTATATATTTTGATTAAAAGTATTCACTAAAGCGAGCGATGCCAGCAACCCATGTACCTCTCCTCAATTTCTTGTTTTTTATTACAGAAATTCAGGGGTAAGGCACTAAATATCTATAAATCAGGAGAATTAGATGAAGTTTCAACTACCGAGAAATACTCGGTAGTTCGCCAGGAAGGGAAAAGAAATGTTAAACGACAGATAAAATTTTACAACCTTGATTCAATTATTTCGGTAGGATACAGAGTGAATTCAAAACGAGGTGTTTTGTTTAGAAAATGGGCAACACAATTATTAAAAGACTATTTGATCAAGGGATATACGATCAACCAACAAAGATTACAAAAACAAGCAGAGCAACTCAATGAATTAACAGAAGCCATAAAAATATTAGGGACAACCCTTGAACATAAAGAATTAACCAGTGATGAAAGTACAGGACTTTTAAAAATCATATCGGACTATTCTTATGCCCTTGAAATTCTTGACCAATACGATTATCAGACATTAAAAATTGAAGACACCTCTGGGAAAGAGGAAATCGAAGAAATAGAAAATTTAATAAAAACATACGAATCTGGACAAAAACTCAAATGTAAATGAGTTCGAAAGCGACACCTCTATCCTGTTTCTAAGTTTAGAAGTTTTTTAAGGCTTTTTTTTACGGCCTGCTGATCTTTCGCTGCAAGGACACCAATCTTTTTTACAATAAGACGGTTATCCAGGGTGAAAAGCTTCATTCGGACCTTAGATGGTGCCGGAAGTCCAGCCTTTTTAATACTTCCTATCTTTGCATCAAGTGGCCAACCTGGATTCTTAGCGCTGGTTATCATTGCCATAACACAATTTTGCGTCTCATCGTTGAATTGTGCTGCATCTGACAGCACTAATGCGGGGCGCCTTTTCTCCGTATTTTGATCAGTAAATGGAAATGGAACCACAACAACGTCAAAAATTTTATAAATCACAATATGCCTCTTCATCATTTTTAGATGACCATTCAGAAAATGTGCCTTCAAGAGCTTTGGCAAATTCAAAATCAATTGGTGTTGCTTTACGGATAAGAACTTTTTTGTTCTCATCGACTTCAAATGCAACTGAATCCCCAGGGTGAAGCCCTAAAATTTTTCTTATTTTTCCGGGTATAGTGGCTTGGCTTTTTGTAGTCAGTTTACTTGTATTGATTGCGAATTCCATATCTCTATTCCTTTAATTATGATGAACCTGAAAAAGTCAGATTTTAGCTTTTTCGACTTTTTACGAGACCATCAATTATTATTACCATACCATACGGTATTACAGTAATACCGTAATGTCAAACAAAAAATGCGGTCTTTATGGCCTTTGCCACGGCGGATGTGAACCATCATACGCCCGGCATCAATATCCCCCGCCTTAAGGGATAAGGCTTCTTCTCAATTTGTACCGTTGTTTTTTTGGCTTTACCCTGAAATTTAAGGGATCTCTGATGTTCTTTGTAACTGCCATGAGGTCGACCTGAACAGCGTTACAGCGCCTCAAAAAATCAGAGATTTTGACGAATTTAAAAAGAGCATCTGTTACTCTGTCAAAATAAAGCTCTTTCTTATAAAAAAAAATAGATTGAAAACAACAGCCTTTCTGTATTATAAATGCAGATTTAAATATATTATGCATTATCTGCAATCTTACATTTATTGTTTTTAATTATTAAAAATAAAAAATTATCAATTTAATGTGTTAAAATGACAAGGAGAAGATGAGAATGTGCCGTTTGTTCGCATTGTCAAGTAAAGAACCTGTATCTCCCATGGCGGCCATAAAAGCGCTTGACGTGATGAAAGAAGGACACGACGGTTCAGGGGTGGGGATTCTGCTTCGAGATCTTGGCGGTCCATTTGAGAATATGAAGGATGCCCCGATTCTTTCGGGAATTTTCAGTGAAAAGGGGATGAGACGTCTGGATCTTTTTATGATGGACCAGGGTTTCATGACCAAGTATAAAATGTCCATTAAGCCTTCCAAAACCGAAGTTCCCGGTGTTCCAAAACGCGGTATGTACCTGATAAGGGCCTATGAATATCCTGAAACATGGGAAAATCTTGCAAAGGATGAAATAGAAACAAGGCTCATGATGACCAGGCTTAAAATACGTGAGATGGGTGAAGAGAAAAAAGACATGATTGTTTTTTCGTTCTGGCCGGACACCATAATGATAAAAGAGATCGGTGATCCAATGCTCATAGCCCGTTATCTCGGTCTTGACAGAGATGAACTTGCAGCAAGGGTGATCATGGCCCAGGGCAGGCAGAACACAAATTATGCCATTAACCTTTACGCATGCCATCCATTTCTCATCCAGGGCTTTTCCACCATGACAAACGGTGAGAACACCGCATTTATACCCATTAAGGATTTTCTTTTATCAAGAAATTTTCCCGGCTATTCAGGGTATCAGTCCGATTCCGAAGTTTTTGCCCATATTCTTCACTATACAATGGAAATTCTGGGACTGGGGCTTGATGCATACAAGCATGTGATAACGCCGCTCCAGGACAAAGCCATAGACAAACATCCCGATTCCCTTTTTCTTAAACATCTGAAAACAACCTGCAGGCAAATGATCATTGATGGTCCCAACTGCGTCATCGGAACCCTTCCTGACAACACACTTTTCATGGTTCAGGACAGGAAAAAATTAAGACCCGGAGTTGTGGGCGGCAGGCCGGGAATGTTTGCTTTTTCATCTGAAATCTGCGGCCTTGACGCGGTGATTCCGGACAGAGATAAAACCAGAGATATCCAGCCCATGCACCTTGATACAGCAATTGTAAGCCCTGACCGTCAGGAGGTAAAAATATGTCGTCAAACAGAACAATTAACCCTTCCTCTTTAAATATAAATGATCTGCCATGGCAGATTAAATGGGATAAAGACAGGTGTACTTTGTGCGGGCAGTGTACAAGTATCTGCCCTGTACAGGCCATTGAACTTCAGGTTTTCAGGAAGAGAAATATAAAAACATCCATCAATCCCAATGAACAGAACACAACGGATTATCAGACATTTTACGGGATAAAACAGAAAAAAAATATTGAAAATCTCTGCATAGGTTGTTCCATGTGCTCAATGGTCTGTCCCAATGAGGCCATATATCCGTTGAGAAATAACGATACAGACAGGTTTAAATTCCATGCAGATAAAAACGGCGAGCCAAGAAAGAGAGGGGGAAGGCGGAATGCTTCCGATTCCGTGCTTGACCAGATTAAATTCATCAGGATCAGTATGCTCACCGACCCTGCCCTTGATGCAGGCCGCCATGAATTTGAACTGAACACCCTTCTCGGCAGGGTGCTTCCCCCTGAAGAAAATATAAAGTGCCTTCGCAAACACGGCTGGATTCCGCCGGTGAGGGAGATTTATCCGCTGATTATCGGCGGTATGTCCTTTGGCGCCCTTTCACCCACAATGTGGGAAGGGCTCCAGATGGGGGTGGCATATCTCAATGAAGAGCTTGGCATGCCGGTGAGGATAAGTACCGGAGAAGGGGGTTGCCCCCCACGGCTTTTAAGGAGCAGATTTCTCAAATACGTGATACTCCAGATCGCAAGCGGTTATTTTGGATGGGATGAAATTATTCATTCAATTCCCCATATGAAAGAAGATCCCTGTGCCATTGAAATTAAATACGGCCAGGGTGCAAAACCCGGGGACGGAGGACTTCTCATGTGGTACAAGGTCAACAGACTCATTGCTGCAATCAGGGGGGTTCCCCAGGGCATAAGCCTTCCAAGTCCGCCCACCCACCAGACCCAGTATTCCATTGAGGAATCCGTTGCCAAGATGATTTTGTCCATGTCCATGGCATTTGGATTCAGGGTGCCTGTTTACCCGAAAATTTCAGCTTCTTCAACTTCCCTTGCCGTGCTTAATAATCTTGCAAGAAATGATTTTGCAGCAGGCCTTTCAATTGACGGAGAAGACGGAGGAACAGGAGCCGCTTATTCAGTTTCCATGGATCACATGGGTCATCCCATTGCATCCTGTATAAGGGACAATTATCTTAACCTTGTCAAAATAGGAAAACAGAACGAAATCCCTTTGTTTGCCGGTGGAGGTGTGGGGAAAAACGGAAATCTTGCCGCAAATGCCGCTGCCCTTATCATGCTTGGAGCAAGCGGTATTCAGGTGGGAAAATATGTGATGCAGTCAGCAGCCGGATGTCTGGGTACGGAAAATGACAGGTGCAATGTGTGTAACCTCGGGGTCTGCCCCAAGGGAATAACCTCACAGGACCCAAGGCTGTACAGACGGCTTGACCCTGAGGATGTGGCACAGAGAGTAGTGGATCTTTTTGTTTCCTTTGATACGGAATTGAAAAAAATTGTGGCACCGCTTGGACGGTCAACGTCCCTGCCCATCGGAATGTCAGATGCCCTTGGAATCAATGATTATAATGCTGCAGAACGTCTTAAAATCAGATATGTGGTGTAGGATTATTTTATATAAAATTTTCGATCCTAACCCGGCCGGTGAAAATAAAATTAAAACAGAGATAGAAAATCTATGGAAACAAAATACTATAAAATATCGGGGATAAAAGACAATAAAAGAATCTCTTCAAGGATACTTGAAGAGATGATCCAAAAGGAAATTGCACAGGG
>WFQS01000520.1 GCA_015486915.1 Desulfobacteraceae bacterium | reverse complement strand
GTTCATGTTCTTTTTGAAGAGGTAAAAAAGGAAGCTGCCGCCCTGAATGTGGCAGTTGCAGGCTCTGAAATAGTGGGAATCGTACCCCTTGAGGCAATGCTCATGGCAGCAGATTATTATATTGAAAAGGAAAATCTTTTTATATATGAAGAAAGCAGCAAGATCCGCCTTGCCATTGAACGTATGGGATTAAACTCCGTTGCCCCCTTTAATCCGGAAAAAAGAATCATAGAATACATTGTTGCAGAGCCCCTTGATGAACCACTTGCCTCATTGAGTGTCAGAGAATTTATTGAAGAGATCGCTTCGCGTACTTCAACACCTGGTGGCGGTTCTGCATCGGCTGCAATGGCTGCAATGGGTACGGGTCTTGGAGCAATGGCGGCAAAACTGACCTATGGAGTCAGAAAATTTGAAGACAGAGAAAAATATATGCAAAAAATCATTCCTGTTCTCCATGAGCTTACTCAGGAACTCATTCCCTTAATTGATGCTGATACCTCTGCTTATAATGAATATATGCAGGCACTTAGAATGCCCCGCGGGACAGAAAAGGAAAAAACAAACCGTTCTGCTGCAATGCAGGCAGGCCTGATAACCGCCATTAAAATTCCCCTGTCAACCATGCACCTTGGCAATAAAGCCTGGGATTTGATGTGTGAATCTGCAAAATACAGCAATCCTGCATCCAAATCCGATGTACAGGTTGGAGCAAAAGCATTGGAAACAGGAATCTGGGGCGCATTTCAGAATGTTATGATCAATTTAAAGGACATTGAGGATAAAGCGTATAAAACAAAAATTATCCAGGAGGCAGAAGCCATTCAACAACGCTCTGAGGAGAAATGCAGAGAGGTTATCTCTATTCTCAACAATATTTAGGATACAGGCAAAAACCGCTGCATTTATGAGCATACACACCTCTGAGAGCTCCGGTTACCCTGTGCGCCTCCCACACGGACCCGTACGTAGTGTATGCTTACAATTTTCACATAGTAGTTAAGACACTATTTCAAATTGTACCTTTATTACAGAGAATAAATCATATTTCAAATTCATCCATAAACTGTAGACATATACTGGCAGAAAAGTACACTGCCATGAGGCAGACCGGGATTTGCCCGGTAAATATAAATTTGTAGATAAAAAATGAAATTTATTTTTCAATCTATGAAAATTTTTTCTTCTACCCTGAAGGCCTGCATTCCGCGTCTGATTCCGGCATATCCTTTAAGTTTGGGAAGCCTGCCTATATATCCGGTCAGCATGTCCTTTGCATCGCAGTCAAGTTGGATCACATCTCCCTTCTGCATATAAACAAGCCGCTCTCCGGATATTTCTGTGGCGCCGAGTTCCACTCTTAAGTCTATCATTGATGACAGAATTATCTCTTCAAGTCTTCTGCGCCATGTCATATCAATTTCCTCGGTCTCAGCCTGGAATCCCGAGGCAAGCTTTGCCCTTAATGGTTCTATCATTGAATAGGGCAGACAGACCACAAGGGTACCTGCAGCCTGCTCCAGTTCAATCTCAAATCTTGTAACAATAACAAGATCCGTGGGTAGTACGATGGCAGCAAACTGGGGATTCATCTCCGATCTTATAAGTGAAGTTTTAACAGGTTCAATGGGAAGCCATGCCGTTTCGATATTTTTGAGGCATGCAACAACAATTTTTTTGATCATAACCTCTTCTATGGCGGTAAATTCCCTACCTTCAACCCTTGCAGCACCAAGGCCCGCACCCCCGAAAAAGCTGTCTATGAGATTGTACACAAGTTGGCTGTCAAGGATGACAAGGCCGTGTCCCCTTAACGGCTCCATACGAAATACATGCAGGCTTGTTGGCACTGGAAGACTTCGTACAAACTCTGAAAATTTCAAAGTATCAAGGGGATTAACACTGACGTCAACATTTGTTCTCAGCAGGGTTGACATGCTCGCCCTTATCTCCCTTGAAAGTCTCTCATTGATAACATCAAAGGTAGGCATCCTTGCCCTGACAACCTTGTCCTGACTTGTAAAATCATAGGCACTTATTCCATCAGTATCCTGCTCAACAACTTCAGTTTCAGCTTCAACGTCACCTGAGTCAAGCCCTGCAAGCAGACTGTCAACCTCATCCTGGGATAGTATCTCACTCATAATTTATTCATCACTGCATAATAAAATGTGTAAAATAAAGATTTTTTATCCTTGCCCCTGACGATTTTCCCAACAAAAAATTTATACTCGCAATAAGTCTGTATTTCAACCTGAGTTTTCCCTGGGAATTCCTTAGAACAAGCCACGTCATCTTACCGGTTTCCCGAATAATGATACGTCTTATCCTTTTATTTTCAGTTACAATAGACGTTCTCATATTACTATTTGCAAGCTTCAATGCAATATACATGGTAATGGAAGAAAATTTACCACTTGGCTGTAATTTTATCTTAGCAAAAGGAGCAAGTTCAACAATATCCTTAAACCGGGGCAGCTTCTTTTTTTCTGCATGTTGTTTCCCGGCCTTATTCTTTTGTGCTTCCAGTTTCGCTTTTTCAGTTGCAGCTTTGTCATTTCCTTTTAAAAAGAAAAACCAGCCTGCAAAAAGACCTCCAGCCACAAGTAAAAAAACAACACAATAAATTATAATCATTTTTAAAGTAAAAAGCCGCTTTAACAGGGATTTCTTTTTAGGAAGGTCATCTTTACCGGGCTTTTTGCCCACAGTGTCCTCTATATTGATTTCAGTTTTTACTGCCACAGACAGCCCTCCAAAAAAACTATTTTGCTTTTTATCACAGTATTAAAGCCTGTCTCCCTGCTTTGGCCATACCGACTTTTATAAAAACTCCTGATTCGGAGCAAATTCAAATCAGCCCGTAGCTGTCTATATATACATGGATAAGATACAAAAAAGCAAACATTATACCAATAGCGATTCAAATTTTAAAAAAATATAATATTTCCATGAATGAAAAAAGAAATCACAAAAAAAGGTCTGAAACCTTGTCACAAAAGGTAATATTGTGGTGAAACACGCATAGACAAGCCAGAACCAAAACGATTTTTTTAACTCTTTTGCCAAAAAACAAGACAAAAAAGATTAAAAGACTGATTATCTGGAACAAAAACTATTATGGATACAATAAAAAAAAAATTGAATACGTCATTCTAATGGATTTCCTGTCATGAATATGGCGAATAGAAAAGTAAAAAGCCATGACAGTAAAATATTTATTTATCTTTTCATCTGGATAACTGTACTCATCATATCATCTACTGTTGTTATTGTCTTTGAATTTGCCTGAAAACCTCTCTGTGTGGTTATCATTTTTACAAATTCCTGTGAAAGGTCCACGTTTGACATTTCAAGGGAGTTGGGCGAGAGGGTTCCAAGCCCGTTTTCACCCGGCTTATTGGTTATTGCACCCCCACTTTCCCGTGTTTCACGGAAAAGATTTCCACCATCTGCAAAAAGTCCCTGATTATTTAAAAACTTTGCAAGCCCCACGCGGAAAAGAGGTATCAGCTGTCCATTGGAATAAGTGCCTGTCATAACTCCGTCCGATGCCACATCTACTCCCTGAAGATCGCCTGCAGCATAGCCGTCTCCATCCTGGAAGATTGTTGTTGAAGATTTGGAATACTGGCTCGTTGACATGGAATCGTTCACAAAATTAACACCGTCATATTTACTACCTATATCAAATTGGATATCCTGCTCAGTTGAACCGGTTTCTCCTCCAAGAAAATCAGCAGTAAAGCTGTAATACCCTGTCCTGCTTATATTATCTTTTGAAATACTCTCCCAGGCAGTTGACCCGTCTATATCAAAGGATATTGTACTTCTGTCCTTATACGGGTCAGTGGAAGAACCGTATTTCAAAGGATTTGCAAAAGAGAAGACAACATCTTTTTTATCGTTCTCATTTCCTGAACCGTCAAGGTCTATTATCGCACTGTTCTGGTCGCCTTTTAAGGTTGCACTGGAATATTCTGCAGGTGGTGTATCGGGATCAATGGTAAATGAAAAAATATCATTATCTTCAAAAACCCCGTTACTGTTCATGTTAAATTTCAAATCAGGAGTTGCTGCTCCGTCTCCGTTCATGTCCAGCAAAATATCATCAAGTGCAGGGGATACAGCAGTATCCGTTGTTAACAGAGCATTCGGATATTCCGCAGGAGAACTTGGTGTAATGGTAAAGTCAATGGTTCCATCTGATGTTAAATTTGATCCAAATGCATATCTTGCAGTTGTTCCATTGGCAAGTTTAAAGGTAACCCCTGTCTCATCACCTGATACAATGGCACTGGACCCTCCGGGAGAAGTTGGAATTGTCCAGGTTTTAGTTGTATGGTCATAACTTAATTGATAAGCACCTTTTGCATCAAAGGCATTTGACGTTGCGGCACTGTTATCAATATCACTTAAAGAAGGATTATCAAAGGGAGCAGACCATGAAGTAGTCGCTGCCGTTGGAAAGTCAGCTTTTTTTACCGGCATATCCCAATGCCATGCATTGCTATCATACTGCAGCTGAATATCCGATTTCATTGTCATGGCAGATGCATCGTTTACTGTAATTTCATCTGAATCACTGTATTGGTGGGTAACATCCCAGTTACCATCATCATTTGCATCCGGATTTACAGGAGGATTAGGAGCAGGTGTAGTAGCATCGGTATAACTCATGGAACCAACAAGAGTTTCATTGTTCTTTGCCACACTTGGATTACTCCACTGCCATTGTCCTTTATCATTATTTGCAGTAGGATTCCACACCATACTGATACCCGTTGAATCGGTTGTCATTACACTTGGATCATTAATCTCCAGAGTTGTATTGTCATTTGCAGTATCCCCGAAATAAGATGTACCTTCAATACCCTGAACATGCAGGTCATTTTTATTATTAACATCAAAACTTAAAAAATCAGTAGCAACTGCAGGCTGATCAAGTTTTATCTTAAGATCGGGTTCAGTATCTGTAGCATCCATTGCAATATATATATTCTGGGAATCTGAATATGTAATGGATGCATTTTGATAATTATCCGGAAGATCTGCAGGAGCTGCCACTGAGCCATCACTATTCAGAAAATTCCAGTTATTACCGTCAAACCCAAGTTTAAAACCATATCCGTCAAGTGGCATGGCATCATAATTGTCTATGGTAAAATGTGTTGCTTTCTCATCATTGACACCGTTAGTTGCTATATTACCTATCCTGCCTGTCAATTTATCCATGGTAAAATCAAGGATATCACCGCTGCTCTGGCTGAACTTAATTGTACCCCTTGCAAGAAGCCCCTTGCTGTTTGTCTCCTGGACAAGATTTCTGTTATCTTCATCCGGATTACAACTTACAACATACTCCCATTCCGTACCTGATTTTTTATCATAATCTATTGTAATATCATGGGTACTTCCAAGGGAATCATAGGCTTTGACAACAGTCTGATATTCATAATTTTTTGGATCTATACTCGGATCATTACTGCTGTCCCAGAGATTGGACAATACAACCGCCTTACTGTCAGCATCAGCATTAAGATTGGTGATTGCAGTTATTTTATCTGTTTTTTTAGGAGGAGATGTAAAGGCAGACAGAACAATATCTTTTATGGAACCTGTATCCTGACCTGTATCCCCATCAAG
>WFQS01000519.1 GCA_015486915.1 Desulfobacteraceae bacterium | reverse complement strand
ATCATCAATAGTGCGCAAATCAAATAATGTCAAGTATGATTCAGATTATTTACCTGAAATCTTCATGTACTACATTACACTCCTGTTTCAGCTTTGCTTGCGCCTTGCATCCGGACAGGTTTTCTTCCAGACACAAAAAAATATTCCTGAAAATATCAGCAACAATTATTTTGAATAAAGACCAGTGGAGATACTCCAAATCTTATACTTAACTCTTTGACTTGACGTATATTTAGATTCCTTTTTCCCTTTATTATCTCTGACACTAACACCTTGGCTGCCAATTTCTGGTAAATCTGATTGTTTAAGGTTATGCTCTGACATCAAAGAGGATAATGTTTCGGTTGGAGAACTCATAATTTGAGTTACATTATTATTTTCGTATGTCTCTATTAAATTACCTATTGTCTCCATTAAAGAAGATAGAGAATGGTTTTCATTTTCTCATCTCGTCAATTAAACCGTTAAGAAGTTTTACAAGGTCCTCATAATCGTTATCAGTGTGGGGGACAGAAAAGACATCCTTTATTGCCGGCCAGACATTGGCAATATTTTCAAGTTGTGGCTGCATTTATCATTCCTCCTTCCATTTATTTTTGTCATATTCCTTGTGCGTAAGGACATAGCGAATATAAATTCTTTGAGTGTTGTAATGAATTGCTGTAATAAGCCTTACCTTTGACAGTATGTGTGAGACTCAACATGATCGTCCGGCAAAAACATGCTTATCAGGTACCGAGTCCGGAACCTGTTCAGCGCATCAGTCGTACAGGTACAATGGTGAGTCTCGCAGCAATTTTTAAATCAGCAATCGTAATTTTTGCCATAGGCTTCAATAATAAAATCGATATCCTTGTCACCCCGGCCTGAAAGGTTCACGAGAAGATTTTTGCCTTTGCCTTCAGTTTTTGCAAGCTTGACAGCATAGGCCACTGCATGGGCACTTTCAACGGCCGGAATAATCCCCTCTGTTCTGGATAATTCAAAAAAAGCGTCAATGGCCTCTTTATCATTAATAGTTACATAGGTGATTCTGCCCATATCCTTGAGAAGGCTGTGCTGGGGTCCAACTCCAGGATAATCCAGGCCGCTTGCCACTGAATAAACAGGAAGTGGGTCTCCATTTTCATCCTGGAGAAGATAGGATTTGAATCCGTGGAGGATACCCGGCTTGCCAAGTGTAAGAGTTGCAGCATGCTCCCCGTCCTTAAAGCTCAGACCTGAAGGCTCCACACCATAGATATTTACATTGGCATCATTTAAAAAAGCTGTGAAAAGCCCTATGGCATTGGACCCGCCTCCAACACATGCAACAAGGTTGTCCGGAATCTTTCCGGTTATTTCTTTGAACTGCTCTTTTGCTTCCATACCAACAATTTTTTGGAAATCCCTGACCATCATGGGAAAAGGATGTGGTCCCACAACGGATCCGATGCCATAAAACTGGGATTCAGGATCTTTGAGATAGGCTTCAAATGCAGCATCAACGGCATCCTTAAGGGTTTTTGTCCCCCTGCTCACCGGGACAACTCTGGCACCTAAAATTTTCATTCTGACGACATTGGGATGCTCTTTTATTATATCGACGTCTCCCATATAAATATCACACTTAAGGCCAAGCAGGCTTGCCGCTGTGGCCAGTGCAACTCCGTGCTGACCTGCTCCTGTTTCAGCAATGAGCTTTTCCTTCCCCATTTTTTTGGCAAGAAGTGCTTCTCCGAGGCAGTGATTGATCTTATGTGCTCCAGTGTGATTCAGGTCTTCACGTTTAAGATAAATGTCAGCTCCGCCAATTTTTTCAGATAAATTTTTACAATAAAAAATTGGAGATGGACGACCGGAATAGTGTTTATTAAGGTCTCTCAGTTCAGCAATAAAAGTTGGATCCTTTTTTATTTTTTCATAGCTTTGGGTAATCTCGTCCAGAACTTTCTGGAGCTGCTCCGGTACATAACTGCCACCGTATTCTCCGAACCATCCGTTCTTGTCCGGCAGTTCTACTTTTTCAAGGTCGCTTATTTCATTGCTGTTTTCGGTGCAGTTTTCACTGCTGTTTTTGTAAGTCATTTGCATTCTCCCGATTGTTTTACTTTTGATATAAAACTCCTGCTAAACTCTTCTAAGCATAAGAGTTAGTTAGAGATCCCGGGCTCACATTTAGCTCAGGAATCAACTATATGTTTCTATATAGAGAAACATATACAGGGGTATTGTTAAAAAAACAATACTTTTTTATGCTTAATGAGAGTGATCATGATAATTGATGGGAATTTGATTTGAAAAGTCAGGGGGAGGCATACAAGGGTGGAAACAGGTATCAAAAAATGGACGATTTGGTTGACATCCTGACCACCCAAAGGAAAAGATTGATGAAATTTGACAACAAATTTTTAAAAATGGCTCAAAAATATGTATGAAGGAAAACACCGCAGGAAACGCTGTCCAATCAAAATCATTTTGTGGCTCAGGTCATGACTATTGGTACATTGGAGGATTGTTTCTGGCTGCTTGATTTTTTGGGCGCTCCTGCTTTTGTTTATGCGATCAAAAACCCTCCAATAGGTGTATTTAACCACAGGGCATGGGCTTTCTGGCATTACAAATTAGGATTAATCGAAACGTGGGAAAAAGTAGGGGCAGACCTGTGTGTCTGCCCTGATAATGATGCCATGGATTGGGCGAACACACAGGTTCGCCCCTACGTGCATAAAAAAAAGAAAACAGAATAAGAATTTTTATTCTTCCTGTTTAGCTTTTATTTTTTCTATAATTTTAGGAGCAAGATCTCCGGGGACTTCATCGTAATGATCAAATTCCATGGTAAAAGTTCCCCTGCCTCCTGTCATTGATCTTAAATCAGGGGCGTATCTTAAAATTTCCGCCATTGGGACATGGGCATTGATAATCTGTTTTTCTCCTTCTGAATCCATTCCAAGAACCCTTCCCCGTCTTGAATTCAGATCTCCCATAATATCACCTGTAAATTCATCGGGAACAAGTATCGAAATTTTCATTATGGGCTCAAGCAGGACTGCTTTTGCCTGTTCCGCTGCTTTTTTAAAGGCAATGGAGCCTGCAATTTTAAATGCCATTTCCGAAGAATCAACAGAGTGATAACTTCCGTCATCAACGGTTGTCCTGAAATCAACACATGGGAACCCTGCAAGTATTCCCTTTTGGGAAGCTTCAACAATTCCCTTTTCAACTGCCGGAATGTAATTTTTAGGAATTGAACCGCCGACAATTTTATCTACAAATTCAAAACCGCTGCCAGTTGGCAAAGGCTCGAGAATAACCCAGCAGTCTCCATACTGGCCATGTCCGCCTGATTGTTTTTTATGCTTACCCTGTACCCTTACTTTTTTCTTAAAAGTCTCTCTGTATGGAACAGTTGGGGTTTTAATTTCCATTTCAACATTGAATTTTCGTTTAATTTTATCAATGGTGGTTTCTATATGAACAAGACCCCGGCCTGACAGTATTGTTTCATGTGTTTCAGCTTCACGTTTGAGCTGCAGACCTGTATCCTCTTCCATGATTTTTTTAATGGAAGAATAAATTTTGTCTTCATCTCCTTTTTTCTTTGCTGACACGGCAAAGGAAATAACCGGAGGCATTGGAGCAGGAGGCGTAAACGTAATTTTTTTATCGCCTGTTAACGTATCACCGGTTAAGGTCTCTTTGAGTTTTGCAACGGCAACAATGGCGCCCGGAAGGGCCTCACTTATCGGTTTCTGATCTTTGCCCTTGATTTCGAGAAGCTGGGTAAATCTCTCCTTTGCGTCTTTATTGACATTTAAAAAATTACCTTCTTTACCGAGCTTTCCTGAAATCACCCTGAATACGGAAAGTCTTCCCGCATATGGATCAACGATTGTGTTAAATACAAATCCACAGAACGGGGCATCCGGGTCCGGAGAAATTTCAATTTTTTCTCCGTTTTCATCGATTGCTTCCCATGCCCCCCTGTCAACGGGAGATGGCAGGTAATCATTAATGAAATCAAGGAGAGAGTCTATGCCGATTAATTTTACAGCGGCACCACACATAACAGGAGAAAATTCAGCATTGATTATACCTTTACGGAAAGTCTTTTTAATATCTTCTTCGGAAAGAGATTCTCCTTCAAGGTAGCTTTCAAGGAGATCATCGTCCAACTCTGCAATGTTTTCAATGAATTCTTCCTTTGCAGATTCAACTTCGTCCGCCATTTCAGACGGGACATCCGTTGCTTTAAATTCTCCGTCATCATTATAAACATATGCTTTGCCGGAAATGAGATCCACAATACCTTTAAAATCGTTTTCTTTTCCAATGGGAAGCTGGGTAAGAATTGTTTTGAATTTCAGAGATTTTTTGCATTGTTCAACAGCTCTGTAAAAGTCAGCTCTTTCACGATCAAGTTTATTTATAAACAGTATTGAAGGCTGATGATGCTCAGCAACACAGGCTGCAGCTTCCTCTGTCATGGCACTTGGACCACCAACTCCGTCAATAACAAGAATGACACTGTCTGCTGCAGGCAGGCATATTTTTGCAGATGAAAAAAAGTTCTGATCTCCGGGAGTGTCCATAAGTGTGACAGAATATTTTTTCCATGAGTATTTGTTGAAAGCACTGCTTACACTCTGCTGTTTTTTAACTTCTTCCGGCTGAAAATCCATGGAAGTATTGCCATCTTCCACTTTTCCGAAACGCGTTATAACTCCTGTCTTAAAGAGCATTGCTTCAGCAAGAGAAGTTTTCCCCGCACCTCCATGACCAGCCAGCGCGATATTTCTCATTTTTTTAATCTGTTCAGTCATCACAACTCCTTAGGATCGAAAATTTTATAAGTTGAACGAGATTGCTTGTCTTCT
>WFQS01000518.1 GCA_015486915.1 Desulfobacteraceae bacterium | reverse complement strand
GTTTAAATAAATCATCCTCGTATGGTTTAAATAAAAAAAAGCCATGAGGCTGACTCGGACTAAGTCCCAGACCCGCCCCATGGCGGTGTTACGATATAAGAAAGTTTATTTCTGTCCTTTTAAATGGCCTTGGTTATAGAGAGGAATAATCAACTTCATGACATCTATTAAACAAAAGGCCAAGTTGATGATGTGGCTGCAAAACAATAACTATGTTATTTATTTCTTGCCCTTAAAACATGCTTTTGGATTTTTCCAGTTGCTGTTTTTGGTAAAGCTGTAAATTCAATTGCTTTTGGTGCTTTAAATTTTGCAAGATGCTGTTGGCAGAAATTTTTAATATCTTTTTCAGTGGCAGTAGCCCCGGCACGCAGAGTAATATAGGCTTTAGGCACTTCCTGCCATTTTTCGTCGGGGATTCCAACAACTGCAACCTCCAGAATATCAGGATGCTCATACAGCACGTTTTCAACTTCAACGGAAGAAATGTTTTCTCCACCACTTATGATCACATCTTTCAAGCGATCTTTTATTTCTATATATCCATCCGGGTGGGTAACGGCAAGATCCCCGCTGTGGAACCATCCTCCCCTGAACGCTTTTTCATTTTCTTCAGGAGCATTGTGGTATCCAAGCATAACATTATTGCCCCTTGCAACAATCTCTCCGAGAGTCTTTCCATCATGGGGTATCGGTTCCATGGTTTCCTGATCAACCACATCCATATAATTTGTGGTGATATAGGGTACACCCTGTCTTGCTTTAATTTTTGCACGTTCTTCAATGGGAAGATCGTCCCATTCCTTTTTCCATTCGCATAAACTGTGGGGACCGTATAGTTCCGTAAGGCCGTAACATTGAGTCACGGAACAGCCCATGTGCTCCATCTGTTTAATAATTGCAGGTGATGGCGGGGCACCTGCAGTGTTGACAATGAAACCCTCGGTGACATTAACTTCGTGGTTTTGGGCGTAGTCGCTCATTCCGGCAAGTACAACAGGTGCACCACAGAGATGGGTTGCCCTGTATTTTTCTATATGGGCAAAAATTTCTTCAGGCACTACCTTGCGCAGACATATCTGAGTCGCACCAGGTGCAAACACTCCCCATGTGTGGCACCATCCATTACAGTGGAACATGGGCAGCGTCCACAGGTATTTTGAGTTGGAGTCAATATGATATTCAAGAATTTCACCAAGCGCATTTAAATATGTTCCTCTGTGGGAATAAAGCACTCCTTTTGGACGTCCGGTTGTTCCGCTTGTATAATTTAAACTTATAGGCTGAAGTTCATCCTCGACCCCGAAAAAATATTCTCCGGCATCGACGGAAATAAATTCTTCATAATCCACGGCATCAAAGGCTTTTTCCTGCACATCGCATATATTGACAAGCTCTATGTTCATCTCTTTTATTTCATTTAGAACCGGTTGAATGGAGCCTGCAAATTCAGTATCAATAAATAGAAATTTACTTTGGGAATCCCTTAGAATATAGGCAACTTCTTCAGGGGCAAGTCTAATATTAATGGGGACTATAACAGCTCCTATCAGGGGGATTCCATGATGTCCTTCGAGAAGATAAGGAGTGTTTGGTGATAAAAAGGCTACTTTATCACCTTTTTTTATACCTTTTTGTTCAAGGGCATTTGCCAGGCGGCATACACGGTCTTTAAACCTGCTGAAAGTACATTCAGTGCCATTATAAATGACAGCGGTTTTTTCCGGAAAAACATATGCACTTCTGTCAAGAAAATGCAGTGGACTTAGGGCCTCATAATTTACTTTTCTCATTTTATCTCCAAAATAATTAATATATAAGAAACAATGCTTCCATGCCTGTGTGCATGGGGTACACTCAAAAACAACCTTACATTCTATAAGCAGGTTAATCCTTTTCGGCAGCGTTGTAAAAACACGAAATATCCTTGATGTATCTTAATTTAAGCGATTTGCCTGTGATAGACATGCGCCTCGCGCCTCAACTCCCAAAATTGGTAATTAATTTTTGATAGGATATCAATCAAGGCTTAACAATTAATGTTTAAAAGTCAAGACTTTTCTGTATTTTTTAAATGGAAAGGTGAAATTCCTGGAATTTTTAAAAAAGATCTCTTAAGTGCTGGAGGGGATTGAATATTGTGATTAAATTTTTAATCGGGTGATGCACGTAACCGATAAATTTCTTGTTTTTGATGACAGGAATTCAGGAGCAGGGCAACTAAGAAGCTTTTCTGATAATATCATTGGGATTACATTTTATTTTGATCTTAAGAATTGAGTGGGTATTGGGCTGTGCATGGAGTACAGGGTTGCAATTTTTATCAAAAATTTCTGATATAACATCTTTTAGTGATGCTCCATGGGGCCTTAGAATTTCAATTGTATCCCCTGTGGATATTTTGTTTTTAATATCAACCACAATCGAATTGTCCGGTCTGCATTCAAGGATCTTGCCTATAAAACTGTGAATCATTCCAATGCGTTTATTTTTATAATCAGGTACAGTCTGTTTATGATCGCCAAGGTAAAACCCCGTACAATAATCCCTGTGATACATGCGGTCAAGTTCCTCTTCCCATTGGGTTTGAACAAGAAATTTTTCCGGATCATTTATATATGCATCTATTGCCTCCCTATAGGTTTTTACAACGGAGGCAAGATAACCTATTCCCTTCATTCTTCCTTCAATTTTTAAAGAACTGATGCCGGTTTTAATCAGTTCGGGGATGTGCCTGATCATGCAGAGATCTTTTGAACTGAAGATATAGGTTCCCCTCTGATCCTCCATAACAGTATGAAATTCTCCGGGACGTTGTTCCTCAACTATGGAATATTTCCATCTGCACGGGTGGGTGCACATTCCCCTGTTGCTGTCACGACCGGTAAAGAAACTGCTCAGCAGACATCGTCCAGAGTAAGAAATGCACATGGCACCGTGGATAAAAGCCTCGGTTTCAATTGCAGACCGGGAACTGATTTCATGAATTTCTTCAAGTGATAATTCCCTTGCAAGATTTACACGTTTTACACCAGCTTCATGCCAGAATTGCGCAGTGTTGTAATTTGTCGTGTTTGCCTGGGTACTGAGATGAATATCAATATGCGGGATTATATTTCTTGCAAGGAGAACAATGCCCGGGTCGGCAATAATAACCGCATCAGGATTTATTGATCCAATTTCAGAAAAAAAATTTTTAATCCCGGTCTGTTCTTTATTCCGTGAGTAGATATTACAGGCTACATAAACTTTTGCTCCTCTTGAATGGGCAAACTCAACTGCCCTGTTAAGCTCATGTAAAGTAAAATTGTCCGAGAGATTTCTTAAACTGAAATCCTGTCCTGCGAGATAAACTGCATCTGCACCATAGTGAAGGGCAATCTCAAGTTTTTCAAAATTACCTGCAGGTGCAAGAAGTTCCGGTATGATATTTTTTTTCTGCATGATTTTTAAAATTGTGGTACCCCCGGCAAGAATCGAACTTGCGCACATGGATTAGGAATCCAATGCTCTATCCACTGAGCTACGGGGGCATATTTTATTCGACGAGAAGTCTCTGACCGGGATATATTGTACTTCTCTTAGTCAGATGATTTAAACTGAGAAGACGGTTTAACCTCATATTATATTTTTTTGCAATTGTAAAGGGGGTATCTCCGGATTTTACCGAATAAGTGGTTGCATTGATTTTCTGTGGATATGACTTTGCAGAAGGAATTATTAAAATCTGGTTTATATGCAGAGAAGAACCAGCAAGATTGTTCACAGCCATGATACGCTTTGTAGTCGAGGAATATCTTTTTGCGATAAGCCATAGATTATCGCCTCTTTTCACAACATATTTAAAAGATTTTTTATGAGTTATTCTTTTTGATCCCTGAGTCAATGAAACCGATTCGTGATATGATGTGGAAGCAATTCTAAGGACCTTGCCTCTGCTGATAAGATTTTGCCGGGAAATACCATTTAGAAAAGCTATGCTTCTGATAGTTGTATGGAATCTTCTGGCAATGCATGAAAGGCTTTCACCTTTTCTAACACGGTGATAAACATATCTTGCAGGGGGATGATAGGAAAGTTTTATTTCATCTAATTTAGCAAGAAATGTATCAGCTTTTGATTGAGGAATTTTGAGTTCATACTCTTCAGGAGGCAGAAGAGCATATCTCAGTTCCGGGTTGAGATCCTTTAAAAGTTTATAATTACAGCCTATCTCCTTTGCAATATCTTTCAGTCTTAACTGTTTTTTTATGGTAAAAATTTTGTATTTAACAGGCTTAAGTTCATTATTTATATCTATATTGTATTTAACAGGATTTTTCATTATGTGAAGTACGGCAAGGAAACGGGGTACATACATGGCAGTTTCCATTGGAAGTTTTTGGAAAAGATCCCAGAAATTATCAAGATAGTTTATATTCTGCTGCCTGATTATCCTCAATACTCTTCCCTCGCCGCAGTTATATGCGGCAAGCACCGTTGACCAGTCACCAAATATTTTATGAAGTTCCTTAAAATATTCGATTGCAGCTTTAGTGGATTTTACAGGATCAAGTCTTTCATCTATATAATAATTTCTGTTAAGTCCGAATTTGTATCCCGTAGATGGTATAAACTGCCATAACCCGAGGGCTCTTGATTTTGAAAGCGCACGAATTTTAAAACCGCTTTCAATTAAGGGAAGCCATGATAATTCAACGGGAAGTCCCGCTTTTTTCATTTCTGAAACAATATATGGCCGATATCTACCTGAACGCCTCAGGGACTGGATAAGAAAAGATCTGTCCGGACCTGTTAACTGGGCTATCTGCTGCTTTACATATTTGTTGGTTGTTAATGGAATTTCATTATATTTTCCATTAACAACTATATTACGGGAAGCGTAGATTTCCAGTATTCTTTTGGAAATCATATATCTCATATCTTCTTTCTGCTGGTTGAATTCAGGATGGTTATTTATGTCAAGGCCCAGTATTGTTGAATATGCAGAGTCAAGTTTTGAAAGGGCATTTTCAAGCTCACCTTTTTCCCACAGATCCTGTGCTGACTGACATAATTCAAGAGCATGGTCAATTTTATTCTGGGTCGATATTCCCTGCTGCTTATCCTCGGTAACCGGCTCCTGACTTGAAGAAGGCAAAATCGGGCTGCCTGATGCTGGTTTTAATGATTCTTTAGATAAATTATTATTACTGGAATTGCTGTCGCCATTGTTATCTGATGGCCGTGGGTTCGCAATTCCGGTAATTGTACTATTATTGCTGTTAGTGGGCAAAGAATGTTTAGTTATTGAATCAACAGCAGTGACAGATTCGCCCGGAAAGTTACAAGCGGATTGAGTATTCACAGACTGAACACAACCTGTCAACAGCAAGGACAAAATTATTAATATGGTATAGTATATTTTATGCATATAATTAAATACCTTCAGTTCAATGAAAATTTAAAGCCAGCTGCTTTGCTTAACGTCTTCAGCATGATAATAGATTCCACATTTCAGTTGTGAGGCGAAAAGTTTTGCCATTGGTATAACGGCCATGAATCCGATCTAAATTGTGCTTCTGTGTCTCAAGAAATCATAGATTTTGACAAACATAAAAAGAGCATCAGTTACTCTGTCAAAAGTGAGCTCTTTTTTATAATAAAGAAGAAAACCAATGACAAAATTTGCTTTTTTATATAGACTAAAGGACATTGTGTCAAGGAAATATAAGTAAAATTAAAGAATTTAGGCTTTGGGATACAGGTCGGCAGAATTAATATTCTGCATAAATCAGATAAAAGTCAGTAAAATAAAGTAATCCGGTAAAAAATACACCTTTACCCCCTATATGCACTTTTAATGTCTATTTATTGTGTTTATTGGTTAATAACAGAGGTTGATAATATGGATGCCCTCTGCTATTATCCCTCGGTCTTTGTCGTGGGAAGTTTATGAAAAATTTTACTTTCTCACGATGTAATGATGCCGATATAGCTCAGCTGGTAGAGCGTCTCACTTGTAATGAGAATGTCCTCCGTTCAATTCGGGGTATCGGCTCCAAATGGTGGGGTTCCCGAGTGGTCAAAGGGATCAGACTGTAAATCTGACGGCAGAGCCTTCGGAGGTTCAAATCCTCCCCCCACCACCAAAAGAGTTCGTGTAGGAGATCTCAATTTTCAAGAAAGAGGTCGCATACTGCATAGAATGTATGCTTCAAAATTGAAGGTGGTTTATCATCATCCTTTTTAGAGCGGGAGTAGCTCAGTTGGTAGAGCTTCAGCCTTCCAAGCTGAATGTCGCGAGTTCGAGCCTCGTCTCCCGCTCCAACCCCTTTTTTTTAAATTCAGATTCAAAAAATTTTGTTTTTAGACTTGATCTGTGGACTGATATTGCCCATGTAGCTCAGGTGGTAGAGCGCTTCCTTGGTAAGGAAGAGGTTCACCGGTTCGAATCCGGTCATGGGCTCCATTATGCAGGCAGGAGGAATTGACGAAGATGGCAAAAGAGAAATTTGAGCGGACTAAACCGCATGTGAACATTGGGACCATAGGCCACATAGATCACGGAAAGACAACACTGACGGCAGCAATTACCAAACATGCGCATGCCCTTGGATTTGGTGATTATGTTGCTTTTGATG
>WFQS01000517.1 GCA_015486915.1 Desulfobacteraceae bacterium | reverse complement strand
GCATGACTTTGACCGCCTCTGCCCCTTTTAATTATTTTCTTCATTTTTACGCCTCTGCAGCAGTTTTTTCTGAAGCATTTTCCATGACCTGTTAATTTTATAAGAAATAGAACGCAAATCTTTACGGTTATTTCATAATTTGTCAGAATCTTTGATTCTTTGAGACGGGGCTGGGCTTGAATCCAGATCCGCCTCATGAAGGTTATATGAAACTCCTGCTTAGTTTCTTTAAGAATAAGAGTTGGCTTCGCGTCTTTGACCCTATATTTGTCAAAATCCTTGATTTGAGGCTGTTTGAGAATCTCCAGATCAGCCTCATGGCCGTTTTATAAAACAACAATGATCAATGTCATATATTTACTGCAGTGATATTAGTCAAGCTTTAAGGAAGAATCAAAATCATTTATAAAAATATGTTTATTGACTTTTAAGACAATCACTTTTATATGAAAAGACATTGTTATTTGAAGAGATTGCGCAGAAGAGAATATTGATTAGAAACCTAACCTGGACAAGCCAGAACCAAAACGGAACTTGTAATTCTTTTGCCAAAAAAACACGAAAATAAGAATTAAGAGACTAAAAGGATATATTAATTTGAAAAAGAAAGTTGCATTGCTTGCAGGAGATGGGATAGGTCCGGAAGTTATGAAAGAAGCTGTAAAAGTACTTGATGCAGCGGGAGAGAAATACGGTTTTAAACTTGAATATAAAAAAGCAGATGTAGGAGGCTGTGCCATTGATAATCATGGCAAAGCCCTTCCTGAATCAACCCTTGAAACATGTGAAAAAAGCGATGCAGTTCTTTTTGGATCAGTGGGTGGACCAAAGTGGGAAACACTGCCTCCGGAAAAGCAGCCTGAAAGGGCGGCACTTCTGCCCTTAAGGCGGCATTTTGATCTTTACTGTAATTTAAGGCCTGCAAGGGTGTTTAAATCCCTTGCAGCAGCATCACCCCTTAAACCTGAAATAATTAAAAACGGGTTTGATATTCTGTGCGTAAGAGAACTTACTGGTGGCATTTATTTTGGGAAGCCAAAGGGCAGAGAAGGGGCAGGCAGGGAAGAAAAAGCTTATGACACCCTTGTTTATTCTCGTATGGAAATAGAAAGAATTGCAAAGACTGCCTTTGAAGCAGCAAGGAAGAGAAGGGGAATTGTAACTTCCGTGGATAAGGCAAATGTTCTTTCTTCCATGGTTTTATGGCGTGAAGTTGTCATTGAAACGGCAAAGCATTATCCTGATGTGAAACTTAATCACATGTATGTTGATAATACAACAATGCAGCTTATTAAAGATCCACATCAGTTTGATGTCCTCTTATGCGGGAACATGTTCGGGGATATAATCTCAGATGAATGCGCAATGATCACAGGATCAATGGGACTGCTTGCTTCTGCAAGCCTTAATGAGAAAAAATTCGGTCTTTTTGAGCCTGCCGGAGGGTCTGCTCCTGATATTGCCGGAAAAGGAATTGCAAACCCCATTGCGCAGATACTTTCTGCTGCCATGATGCTCAGGTACAGCCTTGGGCTTGATGCCCCGGCAGATGGGATTGTCGATGCAGTTTCTCATGTCCTGGATCAGGGGATTTATACAGCAGATTTAACTTCCAATGAAGCCAAAATTGTTGGGACTGTTGAAATGGGAGATGCCATCGCTTCTTCCATTTCTGATTCCAGGGTATAATTTAAATTTTCCGCCTCATGGCCGTTTTATAAGAAATTCCTTTAAAATACCGTTAATGATAAGAGTTGGCTACGCGTCTTCGACCCTATATTTGTCAGAATCTTCGATTCTTCGAGGTCGTTTAAGGTTTGCCAGATTGGCCACATGGCCGTTATAAAAAAGAAATTTTGGATTGCATGTATAGTTTATTTGGATTTTTTATAAGTTTTTATTTAAAAAAACAAAAAAATCGTTTGACATGGTGTTTTTAGAAGTGTATAACCCCCGAGTCTTTCTGAGATGGAAGCTTTTTTTCTCAGAAAGGTTTTTTTTTGTTCTTTAGAATTTATTTAAGTTTTTTGATCTTTGAAAATTGGTTAGTGACAGACATGGTTTTTCTATATTTTTTAATTTAATGGTTAGTAAGTTTAAGATTAAATTTATCAATGCTTATT
>WFQS01000516.1 GCA_015486915.1 Desulfobacteraceae bacterium | reverse complement strand
CACTTTATACGGAAAAAGATGTAAATGACTGGAGTGAATGTGTTGCAAGGTGTTTGTGGGCATATGGTGTGCGTGAACACGATATTGTGCAGAATGCCTATGGCTACGGGCTTTTTACAGGAGGACTCGGGCTGCACCAGGGAATTGCACGCATCAATGCAACTGCCCTTCCCATAAGTACAGGTTCCACGGAACTCCAGGTAAGTCTCATGCAGGATTTTAAAACCAGTGTTTTATGTTCAACCCCTTCCTATGCCCTTACCATTGCTGAAAAAGCTTTGGAAATGGGTATCGATATAAAAAGATTACCTTTGCGACTTGGAATTTTCGGCGCAGAACCGTGGAGTGAAAAAATACGATTGACAATAGAAGAGCGCATGGGAATAAAAGCCATGGATATTTTCGGGTTAACTGAAATGGGCGGACCTGGAATGGCGTATGAATGCAGGTTTCAAAATGGTTCCCATATTAATGAAGATCATTATCTTGCAGAAATTGTTAATCCTGCAACACTTGAACCCGTTCCTGCAGGAGAAAAAGGAGAGCTTGTTTTAACCTCTCTGCAGCGCAGGGCCATGCCGTTGATAAGGTTCAGGACAAAGGATATCACAAGATTTGTGGAGGAAGACTGTCCATGTGGCAGAACTTTTGTTAAAATGGAGAGGATCTCAGGCAGGACCGATGACATGCTTATAATCAACGGTGTTAATGTGTTTCCATCCCAGATTGAATCTTTTCTGCTCGCAATAAATGAGGTTGATCCCCAGTACAGACTGATCGTTAAAAAGAGAGGATATCTTGACAAATTAATAGTTCAGGTTGAAGCAAAAAAGGAAATTTACACACAGAGCAGGGTTAAACAATATGAAACAGAATCAAAAATCATGTCCCATATTAAGGGAAACCTTGGCATAAGGGTTGATGTCAGACTTGTTGAACCTGGGACTATTGAAAGAAGTACGGGCAAGGCTGCAAGGGTTGTTGATGAAAGGCCGGATCAGCTACGGTAGTGCAGGAGCAACAGGTATTGTCAGCCTGAAAACAGCACCATTTCCTTTGTGTTTTACGATTTCAATGTCGCCTTTAAGCCTTTTTGCCAGAATGTATGACCCTGCAAGCCCAAGTCCATGGCCTGAACGATTGGTAATAACACCTGTACTGATCTGCCTGTATCTCTCGAAAATTATTTTGTGATCCTCCGGTGCAATGCCGGGACCATCATCAACCACTTCTATTGCCAGTAAATTATCGTGGATCTCAGCTTTTATTTTAATGGATTCTTTCCTGTGGTGAATGGCATTTCCAATGAGATTTCCTGTGATCTGTCTGAATTTAAACTCATCCTGAAATATTGGAATCTCCCATATAGTATCCGGGATATTAAGTTTTACTTTATTTTTTTCAAGTATATCACCCATGGCTTTTCTGTCTTCAATGGGTAAAGGCCCGTCAAACATATCGCATCCTGAAGTTTCAAGGGTCTCCATGATGCAGGGGTATAAAGATTCGGACAGCATGAAATATTTGCATTCAAAACAATCTGCTTCAGATCTTCCTATTTCAAGCAGGCCATAGATCATTTTTCTTGCCTTTATACTGTTTCTAAGCGACCGTTCAATGATTGCTTTCTGTTTTACTGAAAGCTTTCCGAATTTTTCCTGTTTTTTTAAAATTGTTTTCATGCCGGCTTCAATGACCGAAATGGGACCTTTGAGCTCATGCATTAAAAATTCAATATCTATTTCCCGGAAAAAATGATCGGGAACAGCGGCTTTATTATTTTTCTGCATATTTTTCTTTTTGTTCCAGAATTTCATTTTATTATTGTTTTTTTGTACCTTAATTAAGGGCTTGATAAAAAATAACTTTACATTTCGAAAGCTGATTTCAACTTTTCAGTGCAGGCTGCCTTCCCCGTCCTCACCCGGGAAAAAAACCGAAACCACGGTTCCCCCTGATTTTGCACATTCGCTTCTCGACCTGCATTTATCGCATTTATCAATATCTCCGGGACAGGGAAAGTTTTCATTTATATGGTGACACCTCGTGGAAGAAATGTCCATGTGAAAATTGTATTGCTCGGAAAATAATTTCATCCTTAAAAGATCAAATCCCCTGCCGCCTGCTCCAAAATCATATGGCCTGCGGGAAGAATAGGAATCCGTGTCATAGGCGGTAAAATAATTTTCAAAAAGCAGTTTCATATTCTCCTCTTTAATGCCTACACCAAAATCTTCAACAATTAAAAGGCAACCGTTTTTTTCTTTTTTTACAGATACTTTAATTTCTCCTTTTTCCGGCGTATTTTCAACTGCATTTTTTAAGAGCCCCTCAAAAATTTTCATCAGAACATCTTCGGGGATTAAAATCCGGGGAACAGGACTGATATCCTTGAGTATTCTGCAGTTTCTCCGGCTGAATCTCAAGCCGATTTTTCCAAGCATATTATCAACAAAGTGATCAACCCTGATCTTTTCAGGAACAGATTCCCCGGGGCCGAATAATTCCTCTATCCTTTCCCGGATTCTGTCGATCACAAGACTTCCGCCCATCTCCTCTGTAATGAGCATTTCAAGTTCATCTGTACATGCATCAAGCAGACGTGATAACAGGTTGAAAATTGTATAATCTTTTTCTTTAAGCAGATCTTCGATTTCATACTGCATTTCAAGGAGTCGCTGAATGTTTTTTCTCGCCCTTTTAAATATTTTTTCAAGGTGATCTGTTTTTGAATTTCCAAGTTTTCTTTCAATAATAACAAGGCATGCATCCAATACGGAAACAGGCGTTTTAAGCTCATGGGATAGATGATGAATCACCTTGTCTTTGGCTTTGTTAAGACTTTTTACTTCCTCATATGAAAGGGCAAGTTTTTCATTAATCCTTGTATTTTCTATGGGATGAGCAATGGTATCTGCCACTGCAGATAAAAGTTCAATATCCGGGTCATTGAACATACCTTCTTTTTTATTGACAGCGGACAACACCCCGATGGTTCTGTCATGTATTCTTATGGGCACATCAATCATATTGAAAGTTTCAAATCCTGATACCCTGTCGATCTCATCAAAAAAATATCGGTTTGATCCTGTGTCGGAAACAATAACAGGCATGCCGGTTTTTAATACTCTTCCTGCAATTCCCCTGTCCACTGGGAAACGTATATTTGTTATTTTTTCTTTTATTTTTTTATCTGCAAAAGATGCAGCAATGAAAAAAAACTCTTTTTTTTCGTCATCAAGAAGAAGAATTGTTGATCCCCCCACGTCT
>WFQS01000515.1 GCA_015486915.1 Desulfobacteraceae bacterium | reverse complement strand
GATAAGCCGTGTTCTTATACTTGTACCGGAATCCCTTGTCCATCAGTGGTTTGTTGAACTTTACCGCCGTTTTAACCTTGTTTTCAGCCTTTTTAATTCCGATTTCTTCCATGGCCATGTACAGCAGGATTCAAAAAATGTGAATCCTTTTCTTGAGGCACAGACGGGAATATGCAGCATTAACCGGCTTGTATCAAGTGCAGAACAAAAAAATCAGATTATTGAGGCTGGCTGGGACATGCTTGTCATTGATGAATCTCACCATATTGAGGAAGAAAAAGATATTTATTCCTTTGTCAAACATCTGTCACAAAAGGTAAAATCGATGATGCTTCTTTCTGCAACACCCGAAAAACCCGGACTTAAAGGGTATTTTTCCTGCCTTAAACTCCTTGATCCTCTGCGATTTCATGATTTTGATCTTTTTTTAAAACAGGCCAGATCCTATAAAGATACAGTGGATCGGATTGACGGAATATTAAAGGGGAAAAAAGATAAGTATTCTTTGGTGGACAACAGTGGCAACCCGGATTTGACAATGGAAGATCTACTTGACCGGTATGGCCCGGGGCGTGTTATTTTCAGGAATACAAGGTCAAAAATAAAAGGGTTTCCGGAAAGAAAGGAGCATATCTGCTTTCTTGATGGAAATAAAAAAGAGATAAATAATGTAAACATAGAATTTTTATGTGAAATTATTAATTCACATGAAATAGATTCTGATTCTGTATTACAGGTTTTAAAAGAAAACGGTTTCAATGCTGAGCAATGGCAAAGATACATTGAAACTTATCAATATGGAAAAAACCTGAAAGTCGCAGAAAGCAGCTCTATGGACAGAAAGAGAGTACAGGCTGAAAAGAGCTTGTATTTATATGATTTTAATTTTGATATAAGAATCACATGGCTTGTTGATTTTTTAAAACAGGATAGAAACCGCAAAATCCTTCTTATCTGCAAAACAAAGGAAAAAGCCGCTGCCATTGATCTTGCACTTCAAAGTAAAATAAACGTGAAAAAAGCCCTTTTTCATGAAGATCTTTCCTTGATTCAAAGGGACAGAAATGCAGCGTGGTTTTCGGAAAAAAACGGTGCGAGAATTCTGATCTGTTCTGAGATAGGAAGTGAAGGCAGAAATTTTCAATTTGCACAGCATCTTGTAATGTTTGACCTTCCCCTTAATCCTGAGCTCATCGAGCAGAGAATAGGGAGATTAGACAGAATAGGGCAAAAAGGAAAAATCCATATTCATATATTGTGTATCAAAAACAGCGCCTGGGAGATAATTATCAGGTGGTACAGCAGTGGTATTAATATTTTCCGGGAAAATACCATGGGAGCCCATTTTATTTTCAAAAAATTTAAGAAAGAGATTGTTTTTCTTGCTGTAAAAAAAGCAACGGGTAAAGGAGTCGATTTCCACGAATCGAATGAATCAAATGAATCAAATGAATTAGATGAATTAGATGAATTAATTCAAAAAACAAAAGAGTATAAAAACCGTGTTGCAGGGGAACTTGCAAGGGGAAGGGATAAACTTATTGAATTTAATTCCTTTAAACCGGAAAAGGCAGAACCCCTGATAAGGGCAGTTAAAAAGTCAGACCGCTGCATGGACACAGACAATTTTATTTTAAAATTATTCAAATATTTTAATATTGAATGGGAGAATATTGAAAATCGCGTTTTCCATCTTTCATTTGACCATGCCGGTGAAACTGGTTATCCTGTTCCGGCATTGAAAAAAGATGGAATGGTGGTGACATTTGACCGGGCAAAGGCCGTTACACTGGGCAATATTGAATTTTTGACCCTGGATCATCCAATGGTGACGGCAGGTATGGAACTGTTAACCGGAACTGAACAGGGTAATTCCTGTTTTGCAAAAATCTCAGGTACCGGCAAAATGGATATTCTCCTTGAATCAATTTTTATACTGGAGTGCATTGCACCCAAAGAGCTTTATATTGACAGGTTTCTGCCTGCAACTCCAATAAGGATCGTTGTGGGACATAAATTATCAGATTTTGCCGATACGGCTGACTTGAGCGAAAAGTATACGTTTGATTTTTTTGAAATAACCCTGCAGACAGATAATAGATCATGGATACACGGCCATCCTGACATAATTGGGACAAT
>WFQS01000514.1 GCA_015486915.1 Desulfobacteraceae bacterium | reverse complement strand
TCTCTTAGTTACGTATTTTTGTGGCAAAAGAATTAAAAAAATCGTTTTGGTTCTGTCCTGTCCGGATCAGGTGATTCTTTCAACAATTGACCTTGCAAATTCAGAACATTTGACCTTTTTGGCACCTTTAATCTGACGCGCGAGATCATATGTGACGATTTTATCTTTTATCGTCGTTTTAAGCGCTGTCTCCACAATCTCAGCGGCTTTAATCCATCCCATATGACGGAGCATCATAGCCCCGGACAGAATTAATGACCCGGGATTAACCTTATCTTTTCCTGCATATTTCGGTGCTGTCCCGTGTGTTGCCTCAAACACCGCACAGAAATCTCCGATATTGGCACCGGGAGCCATGCCAAGTCCCCCCACCAGTGCTGCAAGGGCATCGGAAAGATAGTCTCCGTTCAAATTTGATGCTGCAATAACATGATACGCTTCAGGCCGCAGAATCACCTGCTGAAAAAGCATGTCCGCAATCCTGTCCTTAATGACAATTTTTCCTGCAGGTCTTTTCCCGTTGTATTGTTCGAAAAGTTCTTTTTCAGTTAAAGTTACATCATTAAATTCATCCTTTGCCACCTCATAGCCCCATTTACGGAAAGCTCCCTCGGTAAATTTCATTATATTGCCTTTATGCATCAGGCAGACACTTGGAAAATTGTGGTCAACAGCGTATAAAACAGCCTTTCTGACGAGTCGTTTTGTTTTTTTCTCACTTATCGGTTTTATACCTATTCCTGAATCTAAAGGCAATGAAACCTTCATGTCCTTTTGCAAAAATTCCAGCACATGCAATGCATCTTTGCTGCTTTTTTCCCATTCAATTCCGGCATACAGATCCTCTGTGTTTTCCCGGAAAACCACCATGTTTATATTTTCAGGTTTTTTCAATGGACTTGGTACACTATCTATGTAATTCACCGGCCTGATGCAGGCATAAAGATCAAGCTTCTGCCTGATAGCAACACTTAGGCTTCTTATGCCCCCGCCAACCGGGGTTGTAAGAGGGCCCTTGATGGCAACCACATAATTTTTTATATCATTTAAAGTCTGCTCCGGCAGCCATTCACCGGTTTTATTGTGTCCCTTTTCACCGGCATAAACCTCCTTCCAGACGATCTGTTTTTTTTTGCCATAAACTGATTTTACGGCATGGTCCAGAACGTGTTTCGCCGCAGACCATATGTCAGGACCGATTCCGTCACCTTCAATAAATGGAATAATGGGAAAATCCGGTACACTCAATGTGTCGTCTGCATTTTTTATAATTTTTTTCCCGCACACCATTGGCATTCCTTTTCATACCTGCCATTTAATAAAAATAACGAGTTTAATTAATGTTCATATTTCAAAATATGTTAAAATATTTGTTTTTTAAAATATGATTTATCGTTCATCCATGGGAACAAAAGCACATTCTTCAGGACCGCAGTAAGAGCCTATATATTCCGATTCAGGACGGTAAAGAACGGGTTTAGAAGCAGCACCTGCAAATTGTTCTTCAAGGACATGTGCTGTCCATCCGGCAATTCTTGCAATGGCAAATACAGGTGTAAAAAGGTCAATTGGTATTCCCATGGCATAGTAAAGTGAGGCGCTGTAAAAATCAACATTTAAATAGATATCCCTGCCTTTCCGCTGTTTAAAAGCCTGTTTGGCCTTTTTTTCAAGTTCCCCTGACATGTCATACCACTTTGGCTCTCCAATTTTTCTGCACATGATTTCCGACATGGGTGCAAGAATCAGGGCCCGTGGATCATCTGTTTTGTACACTGCATGCCCCAGCCCAAAAATCACCCTGCCTGCATCGAGTTCTTCATTGATATAATCTTCAACCCTGTCAACTGATCCAATGCGTTTCAGCATTTCCATAACCCTTACGTTTGCTCCTCCATGCAGTTCTCCGGATAAAGATCCCACTGCTGCTGCTATTGCCGCATACATGTGTGCACGGGTGGAAGCCACACCCCTTGCCGCAAAGGTTGAAGCATTGAAAGAATGTTCTGCATGCAGCACCAGGCCGACATCAAAAAAATGTTCTGTATCATTATCAGGAATTTTCCCTTTAAGCATGTATAAAAAATTTGCCGCATGCCCCAGTTCCCCAGATGGTGGTACAATATCCTTTTTGTTTCGGATTCTGTCCCAGGCAGCTATTATGCCGGGAATTTTTGCAATCAGGCTGACCGCCCTGTCCATGGATGCATCAAAGGATTGATTATCAAGGTTTTTATCGTGATTTGCCAGCATGGTTATACTTGATTGTAAAATATCCATTGGCTGTGAATCATGGGGTCTTGTTTTAAGCGCTTCAAGTATCTCATCCGATATTTTCCTTTGATTTTTAAGGCGCAGTGTAAAATTTTCCAGTTCCATCTCATCGGGCAGTTTCTCAAATAGCAGAAGATAGGCGACCTCTTCAAATGATGTTCTCTCTGCAAGTTCTCTGACCTGATATCCCCTGTATATAAGTTTCCCTGCACTGCCGTCCACATCGCTTATCTTTGTACTGGCAATAGTTACTCCCCTCAAGCCTTTATTTATTATGGAATTATTATCATTCATATTTTACACCTCTTCTGTTCTGTTGATTGTATTTTGTGGCCTGATCATAATTTAAAACCATTAATAAGCCCGAGGAAAGGCTGTAACCATTCAGGAAAATTACATGCCCAGCACAAAAGACCTGTACACCTCAATTCCTGTATAAATCTGTGAAAAAGACAATAGCAGCATCACAGTGTTAAAAATTCCATGGATCAACGGCAATATTTTACGTTTCTTTTTCTTTTTATCCATATATACCCCAGATCCAAGAGCAAAAAGGGCGAGAAAAAATATAGACACACCGATTTGAGCGTGAATTCCTGTTATAAACACACCATACCAGCTTGATTTGACAACGTATAATCCCCCTGCAATACCTAAAGGAAGCATTGTTGTTCCGATAATGCCGAATTTGACATGGTTCTTCCAGTTAAATCGGCTTTTCTGCTTTAAATGCAGAAAGCGGAATCGCGAAAATCCAAGTATCCACACATAAAGCAGGGTTAAAATACATGCGGACTGAAATATGGGATGAATGAGAAACAATTTACTTCCCCCCTTAATTTATATTATTTTTTTATGTAACTGCGCCGTACTTGCAAATTTCGCCATTACGGCACAGTTTTAATTCATTTTTTAAATTCAGAAACCGCTTGACATCATGGACTATTTAAATTCATGGACAAGAATAAAATCATTGGCAGCTCTTGTACTGTGGCATCCAACACAACCTCTTGGTTTCCCGTATTTACCGACTCTTCCGTCAGGACTGTATTTTACCCAGAACCAGTCACCTGCTCTTGGATTGTAACCCATTACTTTGTACATGACAGTAATTACTTTAAGTTTCTTGCTTCTGTTATAATTTTCTTTAACCTCAATGGACCCGTTTTGTACAGGCACCTTGCTGGAATTGTAAAGCCTGTCATTTACATAAACCTTGTGAAAGGGACCGTGTGGTGCGCGTCCGGGCTGCATACCCTGATGATCAGGCCAGAATTTCCACTGCTTGTAGGGTGAAGTCTTGGTGATGTAAGTCCACAATGCATCCGGGTCAGCCTGTGGCATTTTTTGTTCCGCATATGCCCATGCAGCAGAACACATTATTAAAGCGGTCATAATTACAATAGTTTTCGAAAAATGATGTTTCATTACTTTCTCCTTTACTAATATTTATTGTTAAGGTGTCTTAAACCACAATAGTTCCGACACCACCTCGAATGCGTTGATATGGTTGACATAAAATTTATAACAATGAATTTTTATTAAACTTAGTTCTTTATCTGTTCCCGTCTTTTTTCTCCTGCCTGCCCCATGGCGGTTTTTTTATATGAAACTCCTGCAAAGCACCTTAAATTATTAGAGTTTCCTTTTTTGTTGAGAGGCTGTCTGAGAGTCTTCAGATCCGCCTCATGGCGGTTTTGTCAAAATTTGTCAGAATCTTTCAGTCTT
>WFQS01000513.1 GCA_015486915.1 Desulfobacteraceae bacterium | reverse complement strand
ACATAAGCATATGTGACCCTGAAACCCTTGATGAGATAGGAGACGGGGATATAAACACTGCTGATCCTCTGCTCATCGCCATGGCTGTTTATGTGGGCAAAACCAGACTTATAGATAACAGAATAATCAATCCAGTACAATAGTCACCCTGCATTGTTTCATAAACCGGTAATGGTCAGCGGTACTTTCGATTTTTTCGGCATCTGAGCGGCTGATGATAATGGAGGAGGAATGCGCTCCTCCTGTTCTCAATCCTTTAATAATAATGGGATTTATGCCGGTTCTCTTTGAATTTACTGCTTCTTCCATTGTGCATGCATATCCGCATACCCCCCGCTGAACTGCATATTCACGACTGATAAACATTGAACTGTATATCTTTTCTCCCTGTTCACTTGAAACAACCGGATAAATAACAGGATGAAAACCAAGCCCTTTTACGTCTATTATGAGACCGGTAAACCGGGTCTGTTTTTTATGAATTTTGGTTTGAGCGCTTTTAATATTATTGTTATTATTTTTCGTATCTATGAATTTAATTTCAGGGATTTCTCTGATTGAATCAGGAAGGACAAGCTGAAGAAAACCACCGAATATTGAGGTCTCAATTGTAACCTCCATGGCTCTATCCGATGTGTAATGCTGTTCTGTAATTTTTGCATTTGATGCTATTGTTTCAATTCCAGCCATGATGGTATCGTGGAAAGATGCATAATCAGATATTTTTTTCCCGGAAATCCATATTTCATGATCAATTTTATGGAATGTTTTGTAGTCCGGTCTGTTTGCCAGGGCAGTAAAACCGATTTTTTTAAGTATTGCTCTGATATTGTTGCTTGCATCGGCCTTGGCAGCACTTAAAATATAATCCGAGGAGTCTGTTTTTTTCCGGTCAGAGGGGCAGGCCCTGCCACTTGCCTTAACCTCTCCGGTTTTCCAGTTAACAGAGCCATGGGTAAATTTTGTAATGCAGAGGCTTTTATTATCAGGCTTTTTTTGATCCGCCTTTAAATCTGTTTTTAATATGGTTGGAACACCTGCATTTACTGAGGGTGCCATGATTAAAAAAAATAAAAATACAGATAAAAGTGGAAATTTTATTGTGATAAATTTTAGTTTACAAACGGGTACATAGATCATCATAACCTGCCATATATTCACGCACATGCACCAGCGCCTTTTCCAGATCGGGCAGCATTGGCATGGTTGATACGATTTTATCAATATAGCCTTTTTGTTGCAGTCTTGAAATTGACGGGGAAAAGTTCAAATCAAATACCCAGCTTATCTGTAAAAGTTTTAAATCATTGAGTCTTTTTATCATGAAAGTCTTGACAAATGTTTTTTGACAAACTGCTTCAACGGCATCATGGGATATTTTCCCGTCGTCTTCAAGCCCGAGATTTATGATTTTTTCACTGTTAGAATCAGGTCTTGCATAATGTTCTGTAACCACCCGCCAGATGTCAAGTTTGTCAGCATCACGGATCAGTCTGATAAAAAAAAGAGTCCTTTTGTCCCTGTCCGAAGGAATGTCTGCAGCATTATGAAACTTTACTGCCTCTTTGATTAAACATGCCTCATTTTCTTCGCAGAAATCAAGAAAACCCTGCCGGTTAATTACAGCAAGCCCGAGTTCTGCATGGTTTTTGGAAAGATGATCAACAAATGTTCCGTATTCTTCAAGTTGAACAAATCTTCCGATATCGTGGAGCAGGGCTATGGCCTGGGCCAGAATCAGATCTTTTTCCGGCAGTAAAAGTTGTTTCCCTATTATAACAATCTCTTTGCAGACCCTCAGTGTATGCTCTTTTTTAAGAATAAAAGGATCGGGATTATCAGCCTTTTTTATAAAAGTCATTGAATAATCATTAAATTGTTTCTTAAGAACATTTAACTGGTCTGTATTCATGACTTAACTATAAAATTTTTTTCTATAAAATCAGCTATCCCTTTAATATCATCAAGGGAAAATACAGGGACATCAGGTTTATAACCGGAATC
>WFQS01000512.1 GCA_015486915.1 Desulfobacteraceae bacterium | reverse complement strand
TAACATTTTCTGACAGGCATCGAATTTGTTGCTGCCTGATGCGGTTCGCCAGTTTAAATTTTCACAAATTGTCAGTATTAATTCATTACGGCTTAAATTTGAAAACATTTTTACTGTTTCCACAACCTCTTTTATCTCCTCGTGGGTAATTCCACGGCCGCAACAAGTCATAGCAGGATCTTTTTTTTCAATCATAGCGGTATCCATCTTATGTGTTTTTTATTTAAGGACAACGCTACAGTATCAAAATTTAAAACGTCTGCCTACAGGTTTTTTGCGATAAAAAAAAATATGCCTCTGCCAAAAACCCCACCATCATTGACTTAAAAATAATATGCGTCAGGGGTGGATTCTATACCATACATCACAAAACAAAAACAATTTGCCTCCGTTGTTTATTACTTGACTGTTTCCTTTGCGCTTGACTGTTTCTTTTAATACATATAAAATCCTGGGCATTCTTCATAATACTTTAAACAAGGTTATAGCTGGAAGTAAATATTCGACCTTATCATGTAAATTTTGGGAAGTGCTTCATATTCGCCTATTTGGGACTGTAAAAGCATACTAATGCTATTGTGAAGGCCAAAATAGGTGAAGATGAAAGTGCTGGCCGAATATTTACAGCTGGAATTAAAAATTTTAATGACATTAAGATGCTTAAAAAAAATAAATTACGTATCGGTTCACGGAGGCCACAGTGGTGAATTTGTGACCCACGCTGAAGACAAGCTTGAAAATATAGTCAAAGCATATATTGGAGCAGGATTTCAGTGGGTGGGGATAACAGAACATGTTCCGCCTGAAAAAGATGAATTTATGACACCAGATGACGTTGAAGCAGGTCTTAATTCAACTATACTTAAAAACACCTTTGCAAAATATATCGTTGAATGTAAAAGACTGAAAAAAAAATACAGCAGTAAAATTTTAATCTTTACAGGATTTGAAACTGAAAACTGGTCAGGATATAAAAAATTCATACCGGATCTGATAAAAGAATTTAAACCTGACTATATAGTAGGTTCACTGCATCAGGTCTCTGATCTGCAGTTTGATTATTCAAGGGATAATTATGAAAAGGCCGCTGATATACTTGGCGGATATGATAATCTGTATTGTAAATACTTTGATGAGCAGTATAAAATGATTCTCGATCTTAAGCCTGCTGTTGTGGGACATTTTGACCTTATAAGAATATTTGACGCTGATTACAAAACAAGGATCAAAAAGAAAAAAATATGGAACAGGATCACAAGAAATCTCGAATTGATCAGACAATTTGATCTGATAATGGATTTTAATCTAAGGGCGCTTTATAAAGGTGCGGACGAACCTTACATATCAGCAGTTATTTTAAAAAAAGCAAAACAACTTGGAATTAAAGTTGTACCGGGAGATGATTCCCATGGAGTCAAAAATATTAGAATCAATATGGACCAGGGCATAAACATACTTAAAAATTATGGATTTGATACAGAATGGCCAAAACCGGTATTGTACGATTATTGATAATTATGGAAATAAATCTGTTTATAATAGCTTGGCTGTGTTGTGATCTGAAATAAATCTTTATGCCACTACCCAGGATGTTATTTATTCTTTTTTGTACAGGAAAAACATATGAGAGCAGTTTTGCAGAAGGTTTCAAAAGCAGATGTAACCATAGGAGATGAAATAACAGGAACCGTAAAAACCGGTCTTGTTGTACTTCTCGGGATAGGAAAACAAGATTATGAATCCGATGCAGATTATCTTGCAAAAAAAATAGTCAATTTAAGAATATTTGAAGATGAAAATCAAAAAATGAATTTATCTCTTTCTGATGTGCAGGGAGAGCTTCTTGTGGTATCCCAGTTCACCCTTTTTGCCGACTGCAGAAAGGGCAACAGGCCATCTTTCATTGATGCTGCACCTCCTGAAAAAGCTGAAAAACTCTATAAGTATTTTATAGATAAAGCACGGGAAAAAGGTGTTGCCGTTAAAACGGGCAGATTCAAAACAATGATGAAAGTATCCCTTGTCAACGAGGGACCGGTAACTATAATTTTAGATACAAAAAGCTAAAGCAGGCAATGACCGCAGTCCATTCGCCTATCCTAAATTTCTTGTTTTTTTAAACAGGATTGAAGGCGTAAGGCACTGAAACATAGATTCAGATGCGAAAAACATGAAACTTGAAAATATTTCTGTAATTCTTGTACAGCCCCAGGGGCCTGTTAATGTAGGTTCCGTATGCAGGGCAATGATGAATTTTGGTCTTTCCGATTTAAGACTTGTAAATCCATGCCGAAATTTTACAAAAATTCCCGATGCAAGGAAAATGGCCCTTGGAGCTGTTTGTCTGCTTGAAAATGCACCTTGTTTTAAAGATCTGAAATCTGCACTTAAAGGCTGTAACACTGCATTTGGTACAACCAGACGTATTGGAAAATACAGGAAAAATCTTTTAACTCCAGACAGGGCGGGGAAAAAAATTGCAGATTTAAATGACAATCATAAATGTGCCCTGGTTCTCGGCAGGGAGGACAATGGACTTACATCCGGGGAACTTGAACTTTGCCAGCACTTTGTAACCATACCAACGGATAATGCCTTTGCTTCAATGAACCTGTCACACGCCCTTTGTGTTTTTGCCTATGAAATTTCAAAGGCTGTTAAAAAAGAGACCTTTTGCGCTGAAAATGAAAATACAGGACACAGAACATGTGCTGATGCCGCTAATTCCATCGATCAAAATGATCAGAAAGATCAAAATGATAAATCTGCTGACATCGGTGAAATTGAACTTATGTACGGCCACATGAAAAAAACATTATCTGATATCGATTATTTAGATCCCCAGAATCCGGACCATCTTTTAAGGACATTCAGGAGAATATTCGGGAGATCCGGCCTGTCATCAAGGGATGTAAGAATCATACGGGGACTTATGAGCCGTGTGGACTGGATAAATGCACAATTGTAAGATAGAAGTTAGAATTCAGCTTGGGCTGATTCGGCTTTCAACGCTGTAATGCAGGAACTATTGTACAGGAAATATGTCAAAGGTAAAAAAATGAAATATTCATGGATGGTATCGCTGACAATTTTAGTTTTAGCCTTATTCTTTTCCCCTGGATGTAAAGATAACGAATCAGTTAAAAAAGTGAACCTGAAAATCAGACAGCAGGTTATCCTTAAAGAAGAGCCTAATGTGATCACCTATGCCTATCTTCCCCAGTACTCCCATACCACATCATATACCCGTCACCACCCCCTGATCCAATATCTGCGGAAAAAAACCGGGTTGAATATAAAACAGGTTTTCCCGGATACCTTTGAACAGCATATGAAAATGGTGGGACAGGGTAAAATAGATATTTCGTTTTCAAATCCGTTTATATATATTAAAATAGCCCATCGCTACGGAGCAAAGGCCTTTGCGCGTATTGTGGAGGTTATGGGAAGAAATAAATTCAGGGGACAGATCATATGCCGGGCTGACAATTCCTCAATAAAAACCATATCAGACTGCCGCAACAAAAGATGGATTGCAGTGGACTCAACCTCGGCAGGAGGGTATCTGTATCCCCTTGGCTATTTCATTGACCACGGTATAGAAAAAAAGGATTTCAAAAGTATAACATTCGCCCCTGGCCCCGGAGGCAAGCAGGAAAAAGTCATACTATCCGTGTACGCCGGAGAATATGATATCGGAACCATCAGGGAAGGAGCACTTGACGTAATTGCAGGCCAGGTTGATGTAAGCCAGATTAGAATTATTGCCATGAGCGATCCATATCCCGGCTGGGTTTATGCCGTGAGAAAGAACCTGAATCAAAAGATCGTGGATAAATTGAAAAAAGCCCTTTTAAGCCTTGACTGGAATAATGAAAATGACAGGAAAATATTGAAAACTGCCAATTTTATAAAGGTGATATCATCCAATGATGCAGAATTTGATTCCGTTCGTAAATTAGCAAAAAGACTTAATATAAACCTGGATGATTAATTAAAAAAGATCATATACGGACGGACTCCATATCCGTCGGCAATATCGAAAAACAGGAAACCAGAAAAACAGATGAAACTTGGATTTCGTAATAAAATTTATCTCGGCTTTTTTGCCCTGCTTCTGCTCCAGGGGCTTGTTATTTTTTTCTGGGTCAGCCATGCAATGGAAGATTCCATGCTCAAAGAGATAAAAAACAGGGAAATTTCAATCGCAAGAATTCTTTCCGCCCGCATGGTTGAACCCATGCTGGCAATGGATTTTTTGAGAATGAAAGTCCTTGTGGATGAAACGGTAAAACTCGGAGATGATATTTCCTATACATTTGTACTGGATAAAAATAACAATCCCCTTATCAATAGTTTTAAACACGGATTTCCAACGGAACTTATAAATGCAAACAAGGTGTCCAGCAAAGATAAAGGCTCCATGCAGCTTCTTGATACAGGCAGCCAATTGATCTATGATTATGCAATACCAGTGCTTATCAATAACAACAGACTGGGAACGGTAAGAATAGGACTTTTCAGGACGCGTGCCGAAAAAGCGGTCAGGAAAATCATGATTTCCGTAATTATTACGATCATTCTTGCCATACTCATTGCAGGTGTTGTGGGGAGCCTGCTTTTAAATCCTGTAACCCAAAGTATTAAAAAGCTGCATGAATCATCGGAACAGGCATTAAAAGGGAATCTTGACGTGAGGACCGCCCCTACGCTGAAAAAAAACTGCTGGGATATTATGTTATGTAATAAAAAAAAATGCCCGGCATACAAAAACTACAATCACAGGTGCTGGTATCTTGCAGGAACCCTTTGCCCCACCTGTGTTGAAGGGGAATATGCAAAAAAAATAAAATCATGCCAGCAATGCCAGGTTTATAAAAAATGCTCGGGGGATGAAATTCAAAGCCTTGCAGAAAGTTTTGATGCCATGACACTGTCTTTAAAAGGTAATTTATCTGATTTGAAAAATGTTGAAAGTGTTTTAAATGAACAGAAAACCATGCTACAGATGATTCTTGATGCCATTCCCGATTTTATTTCCCTGCAGGATAATAAAGGAAAGTATATCTCGGCCAACAGGGCTTTTTGTGAAACCTTGAATAAAACAAAAAAAGAGGTTATAGGAAAGGAAAATGATGATCTTTTTCCCAGGATTAATGCATCAATTTATAATCAGGAGGATTCAAAAGTAATTGAAACCGGAATCCCCCTTATCAAAGAGAATAAGGTGGAAGGGAAAAAAGGAATACGCTGGATGCATGTTGTAAAAATTCCCGTTGCAGAAACAGGTGATGAAATTAAATGGCTGGTCTGCAGCGGCAGGGATATCACAAGGCTTAAAGCAGTACAGGACCAGCTCACCCACGCCCAGAAAATGGAATCTGTGGGACGTCTTGCAGCAGGGGTCGCCCATGAGATCAATACCCCCCTTGGTATAATCCTTGGTTATGCCCAGCTTTTAATGGAAGATATCAGCAAAGACGACCAGATTTATGAAGATATTGAAACCATTGTAAAACAGACAAAAGTATGCTCGAGAATTGTTGCGGATCTTTTGAAATTTTCCCGTTCCAGTGCAAGTATTATCAGTGATTTTGATATTAATGAAGCCATAACGGAAGTTATTGGAATACTTGAACACACATTCAGTTTAAATCATGTTGTTATTAAACATGAGTACAAAAAAATTCCCCTGCTTATGAAGGGAGACAAAGAAAAAATCAAGCAGGTTTTTATCAATCTCTTGAACAATGCATTTGATGCAATTGAAGAAAACGGCAGTATTTTTATAAAAACGGAAATGGGTATGACTGAAAATGAAATAAAAATATCCATTGCAGATACGGGACAGGGAATATCAGAGGGAAATATTAAAAAAATATTTGAGCCGTTTTACACGACTAAAGGTCCTGATAAAGGTACAGGACTTGGATTATCTGTAACATTTGGAATAATAAAGGAGCATAATGGAATAATAAAAGCTTTCTCACCTCCTTTGTCAGGGGAAAATAAAAAAAATGGAACAGAATTTATTGTAATGCTGCCCACGGGCTTAAGTGTTGTTTGACAGTATGAGGCCGATATGGTTGCTCTCAAACGATCTCATAGTACAATGCCGCCCCCTTAGGTCGATAGCTCCAGCCCGGGACCGTCGGCGGCCTTTTTGCCCTGCCGGTCTAAAGCGCAGGAACTGCGGTCAGGTATGTCCTCAAACAGCCTGCGCTTCTTAACGCCCGGCAGGGCAAAAAGAGCTGATCGCCTTTGGGTCCTGATGGGCTGGAGCTATCGACCTAAGGGGGCTCTGCTGTCGACACATTGAGCAGCATTTTTCGAAAGAATTAAAAAAGGAGAATCAGATGTCTAACATTATAGCAGTGGATGATATATTGGATGCAGCCAAATTAATTAAGAGAATCCTTGAAAGAAAAGGGCATAAAGTTTTTCCTTTTACAGAAGAAGAGGAAGCGATTGCCTTTGTGGAAAAAAATGAAGTTGATCTTGCCATTCTTGATATAAAACTGAAAAAAATGAGCGGAGTTGAGGTGCTTGAGGAGTTAAAAAAAAGATCACCTTCTATCCGGGTGATCATGCTGACGGGATATCCCACCATTGAAACGGCAAGGGAATGTTTAAGACTCGGCGCCGATGAATACTGCGTCAAACCCATTGACAAAGACGAACTTGAAGATAAGGTGCAACAGATACTCAGTACATGATGAAAATTAAAAATTCTGTGGATGAAATATAGCTGTTATCAGTGTCTTACTCCTCAATTACTTTGTGCTTTCTTTCAATGTCAGCCATGTAATTAAAGTATTTCTGGACAAATTTTCCCGAAACAATATCAGCTGCTGGAAAAACAAAATCAACGTCAGATAAAAATTTTCCTGAAAAGGCGAGAAATACACTCTTTGACAATTCAAAAAGCATGCTGTTTATTTCATCCTGATCCGGTAAAAGATCTTTTTTCCCGTAAATTCTGCACCTTGCAGGTCTGATATCATAAATTTCACACCCTGAGCCATCATTGAACGGACATAATTTATCATCAGCATCACCCTTTGATGAAGTCATGGATTTTGACACTGTAACAGACCTTTGAATGAGTATCTCCCTTTGGGCAGATGTGAAATGTCTGTTAATATTTGAATAAATATAAAGGACTTCAATTAACTGAAGGTCAAAGGGTTTTTTACAGCATTGATCTTCACCCCTGCCGCATTCCGTAGAAAGCATTTCTGTATTATCCCCGATCTGCAGCAGCTTTCTGTCAATATCCTGAATTAGAGACTCATAATCGAAAAAAAAGCCGGTTAAATCCACCCTGTTTTTAAACTCAAGGGAGGGCTCCCTGATTTTCAGTACACCTGATTTTTTACCATATTTTTTCAGCAATTTCCACTGGCCGTAACTTGATGGATTTGCCTTTGATGATTTTAATTTTTTTGAGGCTGCTTTAAGGCTGATACCTTTTCGAATCATGTATGATGTAACAAATGTGCCGGTTCTTCCGATTCCGTGCCTGCAGTGAACAAGTATTTTTTTCCCGAGGTACACAGCCTCATCAAGCCACGACAGAGCAGCCTCCATATCTTTCATTGACGGGATATCCTCATCCCATATGGGAAGATAATAAACTTCAAACCCGGATGCTTCCTCAAGTTCGTGAAGATCACTGAATTCAGCGCATAAATTCACAATGGCATCAATGCCACCTGCTTTGATGGAATCAAGCTCAGCATATGACATGGGTGCATATCCAACGGCAATACTGTCACTGACCCATGTTAAGGGATAATCGGCCATTCAGTGTCTCTCCAATATCGCAGCGCCCTTATCAACGGCTGTTCTGAAATCATACCTCCCGTTCATAAAATCATCTATCATCAATTGTATATCAAGGCCGTCTTTAAGATACATGTCCATTAATTTTGTAGTACCAAGAAGTTTTCCTGTCATATTCAGTGTCTCTTCCATGGTTTCTAAAGAACCGCTCCTCAGTTCCGCATCAATAAGATCCGATTTAATATCAACCATAAAACCGAATTGAGTTAAAATACCTTTAATAAAACCTGCACGCAGGGCCCTTCCCTCGGGAGTACCGCCACCGCCGGAAAATCTGAAAAGGATATAATTATTCTCCTTTAAAGGCGAACAGATTGTATCCACAATAACAAAATGATATCCAAACCTGAAATTTACATTTAAATACTCCTCGGACATAAC
>WFQS01000511.1 GCA_015486915.1 Desulfobacteraceae bacterium | reverse complement strand
GTATTAGGATCTCGCTTGATTCTGATATTCACCAGATCGGTCCCATGGCCGTTCTATAAGAAAGATCGTACTTTTAATAAAGTAACAAATGCTTTTTTATGTTTGTCAGAATCTTTGATTTTTTGAGGCACAGAAGCGCAGTTCAGCTCGGCCTCATGGCTGTTATATAGATTTTTTTTACAGGGAACCGATATATCACGCGTTTCTGTAAGGGGACAATGTGTTGAAATTTTTTTATTCAATTAAAAAAGACAGATGTTTTGAAACAAAAATTTCACGATCTGTATTTATCTGTTCATTGAGATATGTGGAAACTATAATGGAAGCTAAGGAATTTATCAGCGAAATTTCCGTGTCACATAAGCAGGCAACTCATAATTGCTGGGCATATATTGTTGGAGATAAAGGAGAAACATTCCATTTTTCAGATCATGGAGAACCACCAGGCACTGCCGGCAAGCCGATACTTAATGCCCTTGAATCTCATGATATGACAAATATATCAGCTGTTGTTACAAGATATTTCGGTGGGGTAAAGCTGGGTATAAGAGGACTGATTAACGCTTACAACGGCACTGTGAATAAGGCTGTCGAGCTTGAAAAACTGATTAAGCTTGTTAAAACAAAGGAAGTTAAAATTGAGACTCCTTACTCTTTTAATGATACATTGATACATCATTTAGGGAAGATCCATGGAAAAATAATCAAAACCATTTATACAGATGTTGTCAGTCATGTTTTTGAAGTGGAAGAACAGGATTATCCTGCATTTGTATCATTAATGAATGAATATAATGGTAACGGGAAAATTAAATTCACTGAATCCTGATAAGGATCGGAGATGAAATAAGTTGAACAGAAATAGCGCAGAATTCCTACCCCATGTACAAGGCGCATTAAAGGTTGCATACTCCACGTATTCGGCCTTTGATGCAACGAAGTAGATGGGATAGAAGACAAGCAATCTCGTTCAAGTTATAAAATTTTCGATCCTAAGTGAATGCATTGAAACATATTAAGGAAAGAAAATGAATAATGTTTATAATAAACTTGCAAAGCACCTGAATGAAACACCTGGCGGTTTTCCTGCAACTGAATCCGGAGTTGAGATAAGAATTTTGAAACGCCTGTTTACGGAAAAGGAAGCAGAAACGGCATTGTCATTAGTTATGATGCCAGAGCCTTTGTCTGTTATAGCTGAACGCGCCAGGAAAAAAATTAGCGAACTGAAGCCAATTTTAAAAGTTATGGTTGAAAAAGGTCTTGCCATACATTCAGCGAGAAATGGAAATGATTATTATATGGGTGCCCAGTTTGTAATCGGAATTTGGGAATATCAGGTTAATAAATTGAATAAAGGCCTGATAAAAGATTTCAACGAGTACGCACCATTTCTGGTTAAGGAACAGGTCAAAACCAGGACACAGCAGCTCAGGGTTGTTCCGGTCTCCCAGTCAATTAATGCTGATATGAAAATAATGGCTTATGAAGATGCTGAAGAAATCATCAGGGCACAGTCCAGAATTCTTGTTGCACCCTGTATTTGCCGGACAGAGCACAACATCATGGGTAAAGGATGTGGAAGAATGGTTGAAACCTGTCTTGTTTTTGGAGGTGGGGCATATTTTTATGAAGAAAGAGGTATAGGAAGGATAATCACAAGTGATGAAGCAATCGAAATCCTCCACAAGGGGATTGAACAGGGGCTTGTCCTTCAACCTGGAAATTCCAAAAAGCCTTTGAATATATGCATGTGCTGTTCATGCTGCTGTCAGATTCTAAGCAATATAAAAAAATCCGATGTACCTGCAGCATTAGTCAATTCAAGCTATTTTGCCGAAGTAAATCAGGACACATGTGTTGCCTGTGAAGCCTGCATGGAAAAATGTCCAATGGATGCGATCCGTATGGATGATTCAGCAGTAGTCGATACTGACAGATGTATCGGGTGCGGAGTATGTACTACAGCATGCGAATTTGAAAGTATAAGCCTGAAGCCTAAAGATGAAACGGATAAATGGATTCCGCCGGAAAATATCATTAAAACGTATCAAACCATTGCAATGGAAAAAAAGGCAATGGGAAAATAAAATTCGTTTACAGGGCTTGCCATTTGATATTTAAGATCCTTCCATGTGTGTTACCTGCCGGCATAGTGTAACACAGCAAGAATACAACACAGCAAGGCGTTTAAAAGCCCCGTTCCTTCCTGATACTGTCATAGGCTTCCTGGATCTCAACGAATTTATCATTGGCAAATTTTATAAATTCCTCGGGGAGCCCCTTGGATGCAATTTTATCGGGATGATATTCTGAAACAAGTTTTCTATACTGCTTTTTCACCTCTTCGTCCGAACTGTTTTCATCGCATTTCAGTGTGGCATAATAACGGTTAACAGACTTGATATATTTAGACCTGAGTATTGAATAATCCTGATCTGAAAAATGAAATACTGATGCTGCAGACTTGAGAAGGGTTTCTTCTTCTATGCTTATGACCCCATCGGAAGCGGAAACTCTCAGAAGAACATCCATCATTAATTCCAATACCCTTGGCTGGGAATTAAATACCCTGTAAAATTGAAGGGCAAAGGCCTCAAAACTTTCAGGAGAATTCAGGGCCTGTCTGAAAATATTGATAGCTGTATTCCTGCTTTCGTTATCGAGATGCAGGTCATTGCTCATGAAACTTTCAATGGATGCTATTTCCTGCTGGGACACCTGTCCGTCTGCTTTTACCATTTTTGCAAGCATTGAAAATGCAGCTACAAAGAATGTTAACTGGGTTTCGTCATTATCCGAAAGTTTCTGTTGCATATTCAGCCCCGGATCAGTAAGGTAAGCAGCCTCTTTTTTGTCAAATGTGTGACCAAAAGCGGCTCCAGCCACCGCACCGATTGGCCCTCCCAGGGCAAATCCAATTGTACCTCCCACCATTTTTCCAAGCCAGCCCATAAATAATTTCCTTTTAAATTTTTAAAGTTATGTCTGATATTAAAATAACTGCCACGGGCAAATTCAGATTATCCCCATGGCGGTTTTTATAAGAAATTCCTGTAAAATTCCTTTTAAGCATCAGAGTTGACTCCGCATCTACTGCCCATTTTTTGTAAAAATCTCTGATTCTTTGAGGCAGATCTATGGCTTAAACCCAGATCGGCCTCATGGCCGTTATAAAAAACTTGCAACAAATCGATTATTTTTTTATATATAACCATGTTCAGGTGCAGAGTCAAATTTTAATTAAGATTCACGGTGCCAATTATGCGTTTGAATTGCAAGGTTGAACAATTAGAAGAGTAAAATAGATTGCCTAACTTTTATCTTTGACAAATTTTTTTGTCAGAGTGTTAACAGTCATGGACTGCATTCCATTCACAGTAAGGATCGGAGATGAAATAAGTTGAACAGAAATAGCGCAGGATTCTTACCCCATGTACAAGGCGTATTAAAGGTTGCATACTCAACGTAT
>WFQS01000510.1 GCA_015486915.1 Desulfobacteraceae bacterium | reverse complement strand
TTAGCACGCAATGCAAAAAGTACCTGTCCTTTTGAGTGTAAGATAATCAACTATAATCAACTCCGGCTGATTTTAAAATATCCGGAAAAATTAATATTTAAAAAAAATAAAAAAATTATAGATATATAACTATATGATTTAACAGCATTAAACTGGTAAAAACTTAAAACAAAAAAAGAATAAAAAATATTTATCTATGGGATGGCAGGGTATTTGCTTTAATAGATATCATACTAACAAAAAAAGTTAGTTTTCATCTTTTTTCCTCCTTTTTTTAAAAAGGCTGCCAGTCAACTTTCCTGGCAGCCTTTTTAAATGGAAAATCAAAAAAAACAGACCTGCTTAAAATTTTCAATGACAATAGTCACTGATGAAAGACAACAGTCGCTGATGACAACTCACATAGATCTTATGTGTGCCAGCGTACAATCTCCTGAATTCTCCCGTTCTTTATGACAAAAATTGTAAATATTCGGCCTTAATAATGTAAATTTTGGCCAGTACTTAATATTAGTCTATTTGGGACTACAAAAGCATACTAATGTTATTTTGAAAGCCAAAATGTGGGAAGATGGAGTGCTTGGCCGAATATTTACCAAAAATTTGAAATCATGACTCTAATTGCCTGCAATCCTGTTTTCCGCAAGCGGCTTATACAGGGAATCAGAATGTTCTGATACAATTTCCTTAAACATCTTTACGCTTTCTTTTTGATGGCCGTTTGTAACATTTATCATTCCAATGTTAAACAGAGCTTCCGCCTTTAGCAAAGGAGAACTTCCATTTGTTATCTCTTTAAAATATTTGTCTGCCTCATCATATTTTTTTTCAGCCTGACATGTGTGCCCAAGTGAAGCCAATAAAAGATTTCTCACTGCAGAATCATCTTTAAAATCATCAAGTGCCTCAAGGTACAGTGAATGCGCTTTGTTAAAATCTGCCGCCTTATAAGATATGGCAGCAAAATCAACCCTTGCAAGCCTTCCTGCTGCGGTATTTGAATACTTTTCCAGAATTTTTGAAAGACTGGCTTTAACGGCATCATATCCTTTTAAAGGACCTTTGTTATTATAGACATTCAACGTTTCGGCAAGTAGCGTCGAAGCATTTTCTTCTGAAGATCTTATACTGTAAATAGTACCAAAAAGAACAATGACAACAACTAATACCAAGCTTCCAATCCAGATCACCTGATTTTTATGTTTTACACAAAAATCAATTCCCGACTGCATTGATTCCATAAAGGGATCGGGCTGTTCAAGCTCTTTTTTACGTGCACGCGAAATTTTATCTACCATTTTTCACCTCTAAAATATTAATAAACTAAGTAATCACATCAGGTATTACTTCCATGACCACATGACAAAACAAAAAAACAACAGCTGATCAGAAGTTTTCAAATAACTGCCATGGGGCGGATCTAATGACTCTCAGACTGCCTCACAACAAAAAACAAAAATAAAATTTTAAAAAATTTTACTGCATAAAAAAAAGGATGTGGAGAAGTGTAGCCTTACCAGACAAGACTCTTGTATATCCATCCCCGGTCTCCGTCCATATACTCAACCTTCAACCAATTGCCTTTTTTACCAAGAAATTTAAAAGGTACACCTTTTTCAACAGTAAAAACAATATTGTATTTTGAGCCGGGGCCTGACCGGACATTACATTTATTCTTAATACTTATTACACTTCTCACTTTTCCCACAAGGGATTTATGCACCCATCCGGTATCATTCTCAAAATCCTTGAAATGATACCAGTTTCCCTTTTTATTGATAATAATAACCGGATAATATTTTTCCACCTGCCAGAGAACTTCATAATTGGATCCGGGCCCTGAACGGATATTAGCTAACCTTGAAGTGATACTTAAACGCTGCCCGGCATAAGCTGAGGTGGAAATTAGAAAAATTGTCAGCATAAATACAAAACAGGCAAAACCTGTTCCATCAAATTTCACACCATCCTTCATTCTGTTTTTTTTCATTTAAAAAGCCTCCCTTATATGAATCCCAGTAATAAACCAGTCTGATATACCAGAAACGATGCTGACCATGCAACCATTGTGGTATAAAAAAGGGTAAAAAATGCCCAGTTCATGGAAGCTTCTTTCCATATTGCCGTGACCGTTGCAATACAGGGAATATACAAAAGCACAAAAATCATCATGGAAAGGGCGGAAAGACCTGTCATACCGGAATGGACAAGGGCATTTTTCAAAGCATCAGGGTCCGTTTTACCACCAACTCCGTAAAGGACCCCGATTGTGCTGACAACAACCTCTTTTGCCACAAGTCCTGCAATAAGAGATACACCGGATCGCCATTCTATGCCCACAGGTTTAAAAAAAGGTTCAACAGCTCTTCCAATTTGCCCGATGTATGATTTTGAAGCTCTTTCCTGCTCCCTTTTCTTTTCAATCTCTGCTATCTTTGTCCTGGCCTCATTTTTTAATTTTTGCTTTAACGTCTTATCCTTAGATGATAAAATTTGTGAGGACACCTCATTTTTAATTGTGTCAATTGCCTTTGAATAATCACGGGAAAAAGTAATATTTCGCGGAAAAGCTGACAATGCCCATATAACAACGGACCCCACAAGAATCACCCCGCCCATTTTTTTTAAAAACATTCTGCTGCGGTCCCACATGTGTATCATAAGACTTTTGAACATTGGCATGCGATAGGATGGCAGTTCCATTACAAAAGGAGCATCAGCTCCTTTTAACAGGGTAGCCCTTAAAAGTCTTCCCGAAGCTATCGCAGCAAGTATTCCGGTGAGATAGAGCCCAAAAATAACACTTCCCGCTTTGTCCCCGAAAAAAGTACCTGCGAGAATAATATAAACAGGCAGTCGTGCGGAACATGACATAAAAGGAGTGATGAGAATGGTAAGTATTCTGTCTTTTCTCGACTCCAGGGTGCGTGCCGCCATAATGGCAGGAACATTGCACCCGAAACCCATGAGCATTGGAATAAATGATTTGCCGTGCAGGCCTATAATGTGCATTATGCGGTCCATGAGAAATGCTGCCCTTGCCATGTATCCTGTATCCTCAAACAATGCAATGCAGAAAAAAAGTATGAGAATATTGGGCAGAAAAATAATTACACTTCCAATGCCTGCTACAATACCGTTTAAAATCAAATCCTTAAAAAGACCATTGGGAAGGATACCGCCAAGAAATGATGAAAACAGAGAAACACCGGAATTGATCCAGTCAGTGGGATATGCGCCAAGGGAAAAGGTAAGCTGGAACATAACCCATATGAAAAATACAAAAATGGGAAGGCCTAAAAATCTGTTTGTAAGAACAAGATCTATGTTCCTTGAAATATCAGCTTTTTTTCTCGAAGATATGAGAAGTGTTTCCTTTACAATTCCTGCAATGAACCCGTAGCATTCATCGGTTAACACAATTTCCGGATCATCCTGGAAAAGGTCTTCAATTCGGTGTCTGAATTCTTCACTGTGCTTTAAAATCACAGCTGCTCTTTCTTTTGATATCTGCTGTAAATTTTCTTTTACAACCTTATCATCTTCAAGAAGTTTTATGGCTGTCCAGCGGTTGGGATAGACTATCAATTCCTTAAAATCCCTGTCAAGCTCCTCTACAAGATGAGATATCATGGAATTTATTTCTCTGTTGTATATAACCTTGCGGCCCTTTTTACCATCCGGAAAGGATTCTGCCTCATTAACAGCCGTGTCAATTAAATCATCTATACCCTTACCCTTGTTGGCCACGGTGAAAACCACAGGAAGGTTTAAAAGCAAAGAAAGTTTTTCCGTATCTATGACCATTCCTTTGGATTTTGCAAGATCAGCCATATTAAGCGCAAAAACAACGGGCCTGTCAAGTTCTACTATCTGCATGGCAAGGAAAAGACTTCTCTCAAGATTGGCAGCATCAATAATATTTACAACAACATCGGGTTTTTCATTTAAAATAAAATCCCTTGCTGCAATCTCCTCCATGGAAAATGGTGTAAGGCTGTACGTGCCGGGAAGATCCACAATTTTAAGGTCATACCCGTTTTTCTTTAACCTGCCCTCTTTTTTTTCCACAGTAACCCCGGGCCAGTTTCCAACTTTCTGCCTGGCACCTGTAAGGTCATTGAAAATAGTAGTTTTTCCTGAATTTGGATTACCTGCAAGGGCTATGGTAAGCTGTTTCAACTGTTGTTCTCCCGGACTATGTTCTCAATGGTAATATGGGATGCTTCTTCAACCCTCAGTGAAACATGGTATCCCTTTATTATTATTTCAAGGGGATCTTTAAGGGGTGCATATTTTTCAACATGTACCTTTGTTCCCCTGTTAATACCCATTTCAAGGAGCCTGCGCCGTAAAACACCATGCCCCCCGACCCGGGCAATTATCCCTTCCTGCCCCTGCTTCATTTCACTTAGCAACATTAATTTTACAGGCTTGACACCTGCAGAATCATCAATATCATGGCAACCGAAAGACTGTGAATCTTCAGTATATTTGACCATCACTTTCCGCGATAAACCCTGGCCTATAACAAAACGTTTGGCACCTGAAGCGATAACTGACTGGCCTCCTCCCTGTGTTGAGACCACATCTATAATATCTCCCGGTCTCAACCCCATGGAGGCAAGTCTCATCTGAGCTTTTCGCCCTCCTGCAAAACTTTCTATCTTAAGATGCTCACCCTGTTTTGCCCTTGCAAGACTTATAATCAGCTCCCTTTTTTTCAGGCAGTCCGAGCAGATACCGTAGATCATCATTTTATGCTGCAGCATATGAAACCCATAGGCTGCTGCAAGCTGAACCTGCTGTTTTTCCAGTGCTTCATCCCTGAATTCTATAATTTTGCCGCATTTGGTACATATCATATGATCATGGTGGCATCCAAGATGTCTGTGTTCATAGCGGACAGGACCATTGTTAAGCTTAAGTTTACTTGCAAATCCAAATTTACATAAAAATTCCATGGTCTCTTCCACAAAATCCGGTTCCATGGAGATTTTATCCTGCCTGAGATGATCAACAAGTTCCTCAATTGTAACATGTTGTTCAATTCGTAAAAAAACTTCAAGTATCTTGAATCTGTTTTCGAATTCATCCACACCTTCACCGGTGAAAAGATCCCTGAACTGCTTTATTTCCTGCTCATGTCTGATATTCATCATATAATAGTCCTGTAAATAAGAATAGCCTGTAATCTATTACACATGTTCTATTATGTCAATATAACAAAATCCAGGCATTTTTCATTAAAACCGCAAAGCCAGGTCAAATTATAGAGCTCTTTTTACAGCATTTTTCCAGCCCTCATATAGTTGTATTTCAGGTTTAAACCCCAGTTCATACTGAATTTTATCTGCAGAAACAGCCATATCAGTCACCATGTTTTCCAGTCCCGAAGCAATAGATCTTCCATTCTTGAATTTTCCAAGCAGAAAAATCAAAAAACAAACCAATTTTTCAGGAATGCGGATATTAACATATTTTTTATCAAGGACCTTTGCAATGGCTCGTCTGATATCATTTAAAGAATGAACGCGGCCATCTGAAACATTGTATATTTTCCCACAGGCTTTTGAATTTTCTGCTGCAATAATTGCAGCTCCTGCAAGATCATGGTCATGTATGAGGGTCCGTTTTGTTCTGCCCTTACCCACTGTTACAAAAAAACCATGCTGCATTATTTTTATAAGCCTTGTATAATTTTTTTTCTCTCTCGGGCCATACACGGAAGCGGGTCTTAAAACAACACCAATGGGTTGTTTTTTATGATTAATACCTGCAAGTACATACTTTTCAGCCTCAGCTTTTGAAACAGCATAAAGAGAATCGGGACAAAGAGGAGTCGTTTCATCTGCGAAATTATCTCTTCCGTTTTTACCATATACGGAAATTGAGCTGAAAAACACAATACGGTCCACCCCTGCTTTACAAGCTTGTTTTACAAGCATCTCAGTTGCCTTTACATTTACCTCTCTGTAAACATCGTACAGATTTTTCCCCTGAAAATGATCCTTTCGGGACAAGGAATAATTATCAAGCACCGCTGCAAGATGGAACACTGTACTCACATCTTTCACTGCCCGGGCAAGGGCATTAGCGTCCCTTATATCCCCGAAAAACAATTCTATCTTTGAAAGACTATGATCTTTTCCGTTCAGAGCACCCTGATCTTTTCCGGAAAAAGTGGTCAAATCAATGAAATTTCCGGCACCTGCATGGAACTTGTGCCTCGTTAAAATCCGGACATCACAGCCTTTTTTAATCAGCTGTTTAACCAGAGTCTTTCCAACAACCCCTGTACCACCTGTCACAAGAACCTTTTTCATATTATATTTTTCTATACTGCCCTGCAGTAATCACAACATTCATATATCAGGGCCTTTTATTGTATATAAAAGTAAGGCAATAAAAGCAAAAACCTGATCTAATCTACGTCTCCGTAATTGTTTTGCCTTAAAAGCCAGTTTAAGTAATCCTTTTCTCGATGAAATATCTACAGAAGAAATATCCAGAACATCAATAAGAAGTTTTACGGAATCAAATGTTTCACCGGATAGGATATAGTGCATTCGATGCATTTTCCCCTTCAAAGAAGCGTTAGCTCCCACTTGATTAGTACCGTGCTGTCTATACCTCATTTTAGGGACAGAGTCGATAAACCAACTATATTTTTTATGTCTCAAAATTGCGTAACACAACCAATCATGGAGAACAAAATCATCCAATTCGGAGAATTGATTTAGGTAGCCCTTGATAAGATGCGCCATTTTATTCGTAAACATATAAGTACATCCAGGGCCTGCCGCCTCAAATAAATAATCAAGTTCTCTTTGCGGTTGGGATTTATCAATTAATTTTTCACGCCCCTCATCCCAAAAAGCAATAACACTTGCAGAATAAGCCCCTACATTATTATTTTTCATTTGCTTTATTCCATGAGATAGCTTATCCGAAAGCCAAATATCGTCTTGATCTGCAAAAGCAATATAGGCATATGCAGAGAAATCTACATCCTTTATTAATCGGAAAAAATTTTTAGCCGCGCTACCATAACGCTCCCCATATCGTAAAACAGTGACATTCTCATGCTCTTCTTCAAATGTTTTGCACCATTCATAAGTACCATCTGTTGATAAATCAACACTAATAAATAAGTGCATATCTACTCCACGTTGATTAAGGACTGAGTCAAGCTGTTCGTCTATAAATGCTTTTCCGTTATAGGCAGCCAGCAAAACCGCTACAGTTTTTCTATTCCTCACCGACAAACCTACCTTTTTCCATAAAAATGGGCTCGTGTGTCTCCTGTACACTGAGAAATACAAACCTATCACTTACATTGTAATAATTCCCATCAGGATAATTGTACATAAGAATAACCCCGCAATACCTCACTTCATTAATAAAGAGTGTCGAAAATGTTCTGGATTTCAAAGAATTATAAAGCTGCACAGAATTTTTGAATAATTTTTCGAAAATTTAGCTCAAATTATCGGAATTATAATCTGATGTTATTTTTAACCTTTTAAAACTCATGTCGGAGCGGTTAAATATTTTTTCAGGTATAGCACTGCAACCCAAGTAACCAGTTCGGAGAAAAATCCCTACACAAATGATTTGTTGTGATCTTTATCTTATCTATCGGCAGCAAATAACTCTTTTAGTCCATTATCTTACTTTTTCAGTTTAAGCCTTGTTCCAGCCATTCTTAATCCACCATCAAAAAAAATGAAAAACCTCGTTGACTTGATAAATCAATAAGATGTGAATAAATTCACACAGCAAAACCGATCATCAACGAGGTTGAATATAACGGCCATGAGGCCGATCTGGATTGGCCCAGATTTGCCTCAAAGAATCAAAGATTCTGACAAAAAATGAAAGTTACACGTTTTTTCACAAAGACTTTCTTATAAATATGACACAAGGAGTACTTCCTTTCAAGTATGAAAAAAATATTTATTCCTGTTTCAAATAAATATTTGAGAGGAGAGATAAATTTCAGATACCAAAATTTGGCAAAATTTTTAATTTGTGGCTAAAGATAGTCTGCTCGCAAAAAAATAAACATCATGGCTAATTATGGAGAATCTCCACAATGGGAAGTTCCCATGATTTTGTTTTGATTTTTCCGGAAAATATTTTGTCTTCTTTCCTGTATTTTCGCTGGACAATTCCAAGCACCCTGGCGTTTAAAATATTGTTAATCAGGGGCTTCCATTTTTTTATTCCTTTTTTAGACAGAAGCGCAAAAATATCCTGATTTTGATTTACAATATAGATTCTGTGTTTTATTTCTTTTAAGCTTACTTTTTCTCCTGTTTCAAGACGAGACAGATTTTTGTGAATTTCATGCTCTTTTGGGAAAAATCCCGGAAAATCAAGATAAAGGTCTGCCATGCCGAGAATGGAAACCGTTAATTCATTGGAAAACTGAGCAATGCTACAGGATTTAGCCTTTATTTCATCCATGAAATCATTGCCTTTTAAACTTTTGATATGGGGATTAAAGGTGTTTTCAAGGCTGCACAGGAAAAGACTTTTTTCTGCCCTTGTCATTCCAACATAAAAAAGCCTTCGTTCCTCTTCTGCATCTTCGCTTGTTTTTCCCTGTTTCCAGCCGCCGTCAAGTATAAATACAAAGGGAAATTCCATGCCCTTTACACTGTGAACCGTTCCTAAAAACACCCCGGTTCCTGTTTTATGCTCCCGCCTTTCTTCAACAAGGGTTTCAAGGACAAAATCCTTTGCAAGTGAAACGGAAATCTCCATATCGCTGTTAATTGTGCACCACGATTCAAGTATCTGTTCTATCTGGTTTACAAAAGTGTTCTGGTTCACAAAAGTATTTTTTGTATTAAATTTTCCAAGGATTTCCCGCTTCAAATCGCAAGGACGTAAACTTTTATTCTTATATTCATCAAGATAATGGATAAAATTTTGAATCTCCCGGATTTTAAACATTGGAAAACCGGAACTGTTTTTAATGGAATAGCAGAAATCGATATTTTCCCTTGCAAGGGCCATTCTCACGGCAACAAGAACAGGATATGAAATTCCCCGGCGTGAAATAACTGCAAAATCACTGGCACTTATTTCCGGATTTTCAAGCATCATGGCCTTTATATGTTCTGCAGTAAAAACCGCCTGGGATTCAATATCACCTGCTGAAACAATTTTTACAAGATCCCTTTTCGCAATATCCTGATAATTTTGTTCAAGGAATTTTCTTTTTTTATTGATTCTGCATTTAATGCCCTTTTTCATCCTGCTTTTATTTAAGTCAATCAACGAGGCAGATGCCTGGATAATGGGGTATGATGATCTGTAGTTTTCAACAAGATAAAAGGTTTCCGCATTGTAATCCATTTTAAACAGCTTAATAAATTCTGTACTTGCGTTGCGGAACCCGTATATGCTCTGGTCATCATCCCCCACCGCCATGATGGAAATTTTCGATTCACCGTCTTTTTCAAGTCTGCCGGTGAGAGCTGAAATAAACCTGTACTGGCTTTCATCAATATCCTGATATTCATCCACAAGAATATACCGGTAGGATGCAAGCAGATATTCCCTTGCCTCGGATGGTTCAACACCTGAAAGCGGCCTGTCTCCGTTTAATATTTCAAGGGCTTCATCAATGATGTGATTAAAATTTACATCTCCTGTTGCAGGGGGTGTAGCTCCTGCCGCAGAGCTTGATAAACCGGAAAGAGGTTTTGAAGAAGCAAGAGGGCCTGCAGCACCATTTACCAGACTCGCGAAACCGGATACAGGAATCGTGGAACCGGATGCCGGGGTTGTGAGACCCGATGCATAGCCTGTTACATTGGGTACAGATCTTGTGGAACCCAAAAAAGATTTTCCCACAAAAGATTTTCCTAAGAAAGATCTGCCTGCAAGGCGCATGGCAAAACCGTGGTAGGTCATGGCAGTCACGGAATTTGCGCTTTTTCCTGCAAGTTTTTTGATTCTTTTTCTCAACTCAAGCATGGTCTGGTGGTTAAAGCACAAAATAAGAATTGAGGAAGGATCAATGGATTTTGCCTTGATCAGCCATGCACATCTGTGCACTATTATTTTTGTCTTTCCCGATCCCGGTCCTGCAAGAACCAGAATATTTTTTTCAGGGGGTGCTGCAACAACTGCCTCCTGGATATCGTTTTCAAGGGACTGGATGATTTTTTTATAGGCCTCTTCCGTCATGGCGGTCTGAATGATCTCTTTCTGGCCAGGAAAATATCTGTTGATAAAGGCATCGCAGGAAGATGCAAAATAATCACTGACAAAATTTAGTGCGGTTTTGATCTTTGTAAGACCGAGCTTGGCAAATTTTTCCATGACATGAACCTGGACATTTTTCTGGGCATAGTGGTGGGATAAAGGTTCATAATCCCCTTTTGTGTACCGCCTTTTTCTGCTTTCAGGGAGCATGACAAGGGTCATGGCCTGCCTGAACACTCCAAGGCCGTTCTGCAGGGTAATAATTTTCACGTCATGCATGTACAAGAGACTTGTTTCAATCAATAATTTTGTGTCGCCTGTAAATTGACAGAGAAAAAGGTCCATTTCAAAGGCCTTCATGATATCGGATATGAAAAACTGGGATAAAACCTCGGCCTGGCCTTTTCTTAAATTAATAGGCAGGCGCTGAATAATTGCATCAAGGATAATGCGCGAGGCCTGGTGCCGCAGTTCCACCCTTTTTCTTATATCCTGCCATGAAAATTTAACATACACATAGAGTTTATCCATGCCCTTTCTGCCGGTGATCTTCATGCTTTTGCCAAGGCTTTTCCCCTTGTCATTTGCAATGGATCTGAGTATTTTTTCAACGGTATCAGAATTGACATTGTCAAAGCCTTTATCCTTTAGTAATTGGGACATCAACCTGATATTA
>WFQS01000509.1 GCA_015486915.1 Desulfobacteraceae bacterium | reverse complement strand
ACCCTGGCCTTTTACAAAAACTGTTTGAATTCTTGAATATGTATTAAAAACATATTTATCTGTTTTTTCCTTTGTATTCATGGTTTTATCCCTCAATATCTATATATTAAATTTTTTTACAAAAATAAAAGTGCAGGCAAATCAATACAGATGCAGATACATATCGACCTCATGGCCATTTTATATGAAAGAGCTCATTTAACAGAGTCACAAATGCTTTTTCTATGTTCGTTGAGAGGTACCGTAGCGCAGTTCAGCCCGGCCTCATGGCCGTTATTGAAACACCTGTGTACCAATGCCGGAATCTGTAAAAAGTTCAAGCAAAAGGGCATGGGGCCTTGTGCCATTTATTATATGGGCTTTTTGAACACCATCTTCAAGCACATCCATTGCGCACTCCATCTTGGGAATCATACCGCCCTTAATACCTTTTGTTTTAATCATTTCCTTTATGGTGCCGGCATTAACAGAAGGGATGAGTTTTAAGTTGCTGTCAAGCAGGCCGTCAACATCGGTTAAAAGTATGAGACGTTCCGCACTGAGAGCCGATGCGATTTTTGATGCCACATGGTCTGCATTAATATTGTAAGTCTCACCATTTTCTCCTACTCCCACAGGGGCAATAACAGGGATAAAACCCCTGTCAGTCAAGGTATGAATGATCTCAGGATTTATTTCCTTAACCCTGCCTACCATGCCGGGGTCAATTATTTCAGGCGGTTTGTTATCTGCATTATCCTGATATATGGTCATTTTCTCCGCTGTAATAAGATTGCCGTCCTTGCCGGTAAGGCCTGCTGCCCTGCCCCCCCGGGAATTGATTCCGGCAACGATTTCCTTGTTCACTTTGCCGCCCAGCACCATTTCAACCACATCCATGGTTGCATCATCTGTGTATCTCATACCCCTGACAAATTTTGATGTGATTCCCATGGCATCAAGGACTTTGTTGATCTGAGGGCCTCCGCCGTGAACAATAACAGGTTTTAAACCAATGTATTTCAACAGGGTAATATCATCTGAAAAATCTTTTTTCAGGCCCTGATCCACCATGGCATGTCCACCGTATTTTACAACAATGGTCTTCCCGGAAAACTGCCTTATATAGGGAAGTGCCTCAATTAAAATATCAGCAACGTTCATGTTCATCTCAACTACCTTTTTTTATATGAAACTCCTGCTAAGTTCCTTTAAGAATAAGAGTTTCCATATTTGTCAGAATCTTTGATTCTTTGAGGCTGTCTGAGAGAATCCAGGTCCGCCTCATGGCAGTTATAAAATATATCTGCTCAGATCTTCATCCTTGACAATATCCATGAGCTGTTTGTCTACAAAATCAGCATCCACAACTATTTTTTTCTCATCCACGTCGGGAGCTTCAAAAAGAAGTTCTTCAAGCAATCTTTCCATTAAGGTATGAAGTCTTCTTGCACCTATATTTTCAGTCCTGTTATTAACATCAACGGCAATGGATGCTATTCTTTCAATGGCGTTTTCCGTGAATGAAAGATCAATCCCTTCGGTTTTTAAAAGCTCTCTATACTGGAGCTCAAGGGCATTTTTAGGCTCAGTGAGGATCCTTTTAAATTCATCTTTTCCAAGGGAAGTCAGTTCAACGCGAATGGGAAATCTGCCCTGGAGTTCCGGAATCAGATCCGATGGTTTTGAAACATGAAATGCACCTGATGCCATGAAAAGAATATGATCGGTCTTCACAGTGCCGTATTTTGTGGGAACAGAACTTCCCTCAACAATTGGAAGAAGATCCCTTTGAACCCCTTCCTTTGACACGTCTGGTCCGTGACTTGCCTTTCCTGCAATCTTGTCAATTTCATCAAGGAAAATAATACCTGACTGCTCAACCATTTCAACGGCATCCGAGGTAACCTTTTCCATATCAACCAGGTGGGCTGCCTCTTCCTGAGTCAGTATTTTCATGGCCTCGGGAACTTTCAGCTTGCGTTTTTTGGTATTTTTCGGCATTAAACTGCCCATCATATCCTTCATGTTTATACCCATTTCCTCAATACCTGAATTGGAAAAAATCTCAACCATGGGAAATGATTTGTCAGCAACATCAAGATCAACAAATCTTGAGTCAAGCTTGCCCTTTCTCAGCATTTTTCTCAACTTCTCCCTTGTGGACAATTTTGAAGATGATGAAGAATTAACAAGTTCAAGACGGGGTTCAGCGCCGCCGTCGGGATTATTCTCTTTTTCATTTCCCGATTTTGGCAGCAAAAGGTCAAGGAGTCGCTCCTCGGCAATACTGAAAGCCTTTTCCTGCACAGCTTCCTGCTGGCGCACCTTTAAATCATGGACAGTAAGTTCCACAAGGTCCCTGATCATGGATTCAACATCACGGCCCACATAGCCCACCTCGGTGAATTTAGATGCTTCAACCTTGTAAAAGGGAGAATCGGCAAGGTTTGCGAGACGTCTTGCAATTTCAGTTTTTCCAACACCTGTGGGACCAATTAAAATTATATTTTTAGGAGCTATTTCATCCCTTAAATCTTCCGGGACCTGACGTCGTCTCCACCTGTTTCTCAAGGCAACAGCCACTGATTTTTTTGCATCTTTCTGGCCTATTATGTATTTATCAAGTTCTTTTACTATCTCTTTGGGTTTGAGTTTTTTCATTGTGTTTTATAATCTCTCTATTTTTCTTTTTTTATCTCTTCAATGGTTATGTTGTGATTGGTGTAAATGCATAAAGAGGCTGCAATTTCCATGGCCTGCTCTACAATCTGTCTCGGTTCCATATCGGTATGCTTCATCAATGCAGTGGCCGCTGCCTGTGCTGCCACACTTCCCGAGCCGATACTGATCACGCCGTAATCAGGTTCAATCACATCACCGTTTCCCGAAAGAAGATAGGTTTTTGTGTCATCTGCTGCAATCATCATGGCTTCAAGACGGCGCAGGTATTTGTCGGTGCGCCAGTCCCTTGCAAGTTCCACAGCGCTTCTTGTGAGATTGCCGTTAAACTGCTCCAGTTTATTTTCAAGTTTTTCAGCAAGATGCAGGGCATCGGCTGTTGCTCCGGCAAAGCCCGTTATTATTTTATTATTGTATATCCTTCGGACCTTTTTTGCCTTGTGTTTTGTCACTGTGGTGCCAAGGGTTACCTGGCCATCACCTGCAACAGCAAGTTTATCTTTATCACGTACGGCAAGAATCGTTGTACCGTGGAATGTTTCACTCATATAAAAACCACCTTTATTTACTCAACTGTAAAATATTTATTGAAGCTTTCAAACTTTTAAGACATAAATCTCCGGTCAGCACTCCATCTTCGCCCATTCTGTCCTTCACAATAGCATTTGTATACTTTTGCAGTCCCAAATATTAGGAATATGATGCACTGCCAAAATTTACATTATTAATTATTAAGGTCGAATATTTACTTTAAGACCGGTTAAAATTTAACTTCTTGGATGTGCTTTATCGTACACCTCCATGAGATGGTCCATTGTAACATGGGTATAAATCTGGGTTGTCGATAAGCTTGAATGACCGAGAATCTCCTGTATCCCCCTTAAATCAGCACCTGAATCAAGCATGTGGGTTGCAAAACAATGACGCAGTGTATGCGGGGAAACCGGAACATGAAGCCCGCACATGGAAACAATTTTTGTTAATATACGCCTTACTGACCTGTCGGAGAGCCTTGTTTTATTCTTATTTAAAAAAACAGGGGAATAATCTTTTCCAAGTGCTGTCCTGTATCTGTTAACGGCATCCAACGCCTTTTTTCCCACCGGAACAATTCTCTGTTTTGAACCCTTTCCGGATACTTTAATCATTTTTTTATTAAAATCAATATCTTTTATATCAAGATTGACAAGTTCAGACACCCTCATTCCCGTTGAATAAAAAAGCTCAAACATGGCAAGGTTTCTCTTTTCAAGCAGGGTATCCGATTTTATCGAATCAAGAAGCATGAAAACATCATCAACACTTAAAAAATCCGGTATTGTTTTTGGCAGTTTCGGCGCAGGCAGATTATCAGCCGGATTAACATCAATTTTCCCGCATTTCACAAAATAATTAAAAAAAGATTTTAAAGCGGATAATTTCCTTGCGCTGTACCTTCGTTTTACATTGTTTCCTGCAAGAAAAGCCATGTACTGCCTGACAATATCTGTATCTTTATCTTTAACAAGTTTTAAAACCATATACTGAGAAACTGAATCAATATCAACATCGGGAAAAATATATTTGATAAACTCTTCTAAATCATGCCTGTAAGCTCTGCATGTATGAACGGAACAACCCTGTTCAGCACTTAAGCTTTCAATAAAAGTATCAATAATCATGATTAATTCCCAAGCACAGCCATGATATTCTGCATATCATTCCAAACATCTCTTTTCTTTTCAGGCTGAGAAAGAAGCAAACCAGGGTCAAAGGTTGCCATGACCTTTATCCCTTTGTAATCATGAAATCTGCCCCTTAAAAGAGAAATGGGAGTATTCTGTTTTAAAAAGGTATGGGCTGCAGTATCACCAAGACAGCATATCACTTCAGGATGAATAATATCTATCTGTTTTTTAATTAAATTAACGCATAAATCCACTT
>WFQS01000508.1 GCA_015486915.1 Desulfobacteraceae bacterium | reverse complement strand
TTGTCACATTAACCATACTGCGCAGGTCCGCATCCGAGGATGGAGATTCTCTCCTTCCCGATGCAAAAAAGATAAAAATCATCATACGACCTGATATTGAGAACAGGGATTTCCATGATACGGTAAAGGCATGGACAGGGCCTGAAAAAGAATGGCCTGCACGGGTTACAGCAGAAAAAAATGGATTTATTTTTTCACCGGAGCCGAATCACTGCTCTTTGTTCGTAAAAATATCAAAGGGCACTTTTACATTTAAGCCTGAATGGCAGTATATGGTAAATCACCCCCTTGAAGCGTTGCGCGGACTTGATCCTGATTCCGATCTTTTCAGCCCCGGTTATTTTACAGCGTCCCTTACAGGCAGCGGCATGCTTGTTTTAAAGGCTGAAGCTGAAACAGGAAATGAAAATTTAAAAGCAGAAAAGACAAATACCCAATGGGACTCTTCAGAAATTCATGATTTTTTCAATTCTGCCAAAAATTTAAATTATGAAGAAGAAAAAGAAAATAAAATTCCATCTTTCCCGGAAAAATACACCCTTGCGGATGCTGCTCTGAAAAGCCTTGATGCTTTTATCGTGGACCGGGGGCAGTACCAGAGCGTTATTGCAGGATATCCTTGGTTTCTCGACTGGGGAAGGGACAGCCTGATTTTCTGCCGTGCCCTGATTGAAGCTGGGAAAATGAAAACTGCAAAAAATATTTTAAGACTGTTCGGCAGATTTGAAAAAAATGGAACGCTGCCCAATATGATCTGCGGAGAAGATACCGGGAACAGGGAGACTTCAGATGCATGCCTATGGTTTTTTGCCTCGTGCCGGGAGATAACGGAAAAAGACGGGAATGCATTTCTTGATGAATTTCTTGATAACAGAAGCGTAAGGGATATTCTTTTTTCCATGGCAAACTCCATGATCAGCGGAACCGAAACAGGAATATGCATGGATAAACAGACATCGCTTATCTTCAGTCCTTCCCATTTCACATGGATGGATACAAATTTCCCTGCAGGCTCTCCAAGGCAGGGCTATCCAGTGGAAATCCAGGCCCTGTGGTTTTATGCCCTTGAATTTCTTGAAAAAATTGATCTGCCTGAAAATAAAGATAAATGGAAAAATCTTGCCAAAAATGTTCAAAAATCCATTGTTGAACTTTTTTTTCTTGAGGATAAGGGGTATTTTTCAGACTGTCTTCATTGTGACAGACCCGGCAATGCTGCAGATGCAGAACCCGATGATGCCCTTCGTCCAAACCAGCTTTTTATCATTACCCTCGGGGTTTTAAAAAACTATGAAATTGAAAAGAATGAAAAGCTTTTAAAAATTAAGAAAATATGCGAGAATACACTTGAATCATGTATGGAACTTCTTGTTCCCGGCGCCATAAGAAGCCTTGCTGACAGAAGGCTGTCATATCCCGTCAATATCATGCACAATGGGGAACTGCTTAAAGATCCGCATTATATCTATTCAGGAGAATATAAAGGAGATGAGGACAGAAAAAGAAAGCCGGCTTATCACAACGGTACTGCCTGGACATGGCTTTTTCCCGTATTCTGCGAAGCCTGGGCAGAAATTTTTAAGGAAAGAGGGAAAAATACAGCCCTTTCCTGGCTTGGAAGCTCATTGTCTCTTATGAAAACAGGATGTGCAGGTTATATTCCTGAAATCCTTGATGGCGATTCACCACACACCCCCAGGGGATGCGATGCCCAGGCATGGGGTTCAAGTGAGCTTGCAAGGGTGTTATTAAAATTAACGTAAGCGTTTACAGGACACTGCACCTGCAGCGTTGGCGGGCACTTGAAGTACATGAGTACGTCTGCTTGCCTGCCGCCTTGCATCTGCAGCACCGAAGTAAATGCTTACAGTTCGAGAATTGACTGTGAACGGTTACAAATTAATGAGGTGATTTATGACATCAGCTCCGAAAAAAAGTCCACGCATACTTATTGTAACACCTGAAGTAACCTATCTTCCCGAAGGCATGGGAAACATGTCAAACTTTTCCGCAAAGGCAGGAGGTCTTGCCGATGTGTCAGCCGCCCTTATCAGCTGTCTCTTTGATCTTGGAGCCGATGTCCATGTTGCCCTGCCCGATTTCAGGTCTATTTTTGACGGCTATCTTCCAAAATTGTTCAACAGGGATCTTGAAAGAATAACAAAAAGAATTGAAGATGAAAGAATCCACCTTGCAGAGGACAGGGTTTTTTATTATCTGCAGCACGTTTATTCAGGGTATTCGAGAAAGGATATACACGTCTCCCTTGCATTTCAAAGAGAGGTTATCAACAATATCATCCCAAGAGTTGAACCGGATATTATCCACTGCAATGACTGGATGACAGGGCTCATCCCTGCCATGGCAAGAAGGCTTGGCATCCCATGCCTTTTCACGGTGCATAATATCCATACAATGACAGAGACCATGGCTGGAATTGAGGACAGGGGAATTGATGCGGCAGCCTTCTGGAACTATCTTTATTTCCGAAACACCCCCCACAGCTATGAGGAAAGCAGAGGGCACAACCCCGTTGATTTTTTAACTTCAGGTGTTTTTGCCTCACATTATGTAAATACTGTAAGTCCCACATTTTTAAAGGAAATTATTGAAAACAGGCATCCATTTGTTGAACCCTGCCTGCAGCAGGAACTGTCTAACAAGTATTATGCAGGATGTGCAGACGGTATTTTAAATGCACCTGATCCTGAATTCAACCCTGCAGTGGATGAAATGATACAGTTTAATTACGGCCCGAAAAACCACAGGATAAAGAAACGTGAAAACAAAACATATCTCCAGGAGATGCTTGGACTTGATGTGGATGAAAACGCACCTGTTTTTTTCTGGCCTTCAAGGCTTGATCCCGTTCAGAAAGGATGTGATCTTTTAAGTGATATTGCCTTTGAAATTGTTTCAAAATACTGGGACAGCAAACTTCAACTTATTTTTGTTGCAAACGGTGCTTTTCAAAAACATTTTCATGATATTGCCGATTTTCACAGGATAAGAAACAGGATTTCCGTGAATGATTTTAATGAGGCGCTTTCTCACCAGGCCTTTGCATCTTCTGATTTTCTTTTCATGCCCTCTTCATTTGAGCCCTGCGGCCTGCCCCAGATGACAGGGTGTATTTACGGCACTCTCCCCGTTGTTTTTGATACCGGCGGACTGCATGACACCATAAGACAGCTTGACCCTGATAATGGCACGGGAAACGGGTTTTTATTCAACGTTCACGATTCAAATGGATTAAAATGGGCAGTTGACAGGGCAATGGATTTTTATTTTCTTGATGATTCAGTTAAAGAAAGAGAAATCAAAAGAATAATGACAGACGGTGTCCTTGAATTTAACCACACAGCATGTGCTGAAAAATACATAAATTTATATGAAAAAATGCTTGAAAGACCATTTATCGTCTGATCCTGTTTCATCAGAACAGGCGTTATCCGTATCAAAATCATCTGATGCCATGCTGCCGGCTGAAATGTCATCCGACAATTTATCACCTGCCGATACAAAGCTTGCAGAGCATATTTCGTCCGATGATCTGTTATCAAATCCCGGAATTTTCAATGACCCGTATCTCCTGCCCTATGCCGAAATAATTTCACAACGACTTGAATATATACATAAAAGAAAATCAGAATTGATACGGACATATGGATGTTCTTTATATGATTTTGCAGATTTTCATAATTTTTTCGGGCTTCACCTGATTCAGAAAGAATGGGTTTTCAGGGAATGGGCTCCCAATGCAGAATCTGTTTATATTATAGGCGATATTACAGGCTGGAAAACAGATGAAAATTTTTCCCTTTTAAAAACAGGTGAAAATGGAATATGGGAAAAACATTTTAATATTGACACCTTCAGTCATAAAGATCTTTACAGGTTGAAAATAACATGGAAAGGCGGTGCGGGGGACAGGATACCAAGCGC
>WFQS01000507.1 GCA_015486915.1 Desulfobacteraceae bacterium | reverse complement strand
TTATTTCACCTTAGGATCGGAGATGAAATAAGTTGAACAGAAATAGCGCAGGATTCTTACCCCATGTACAAGGCGCATGAAAGGTTGCATACTCAACGTATTCGGCCTTTGATGCAACGAAGTAGATGGGCCGGAAGACAATCAATTTCGTTCAACTTATAAAATTTTCGATCCTTAACACTTTTCCGTAAAATTTCATTTGATTTTTACTTGATAAATTCTGTACCGGGGAGTATGCCGTTTTAAGAGATGCTTTTTTATATTAAGCAGGCTTTTTTTATTTTTAGGCTTTTTAATTTTTAAGAAGTTCCCTGGGAGACTATAAATTGAATGGATTCCACTGTAAAGGTATAGAAACATAATGAAAAGCCTTACAAATATTTTCTGGATTACCATGACCCTGCTTTATCTGATTTTTGCGGTCACCATAATTTATCTCTGGGCGTATCATGAAATTGTCAGTGCGCATTTACAGATTAACAATGTCAGACAGGAATACATAAATTCTCGGGAAAAAGCCACTAAGGCAGAAGTAAACCAGATAATAGAGTATATCCATCATAAAAGATCTCTTGCAGAAATGCGCGTAAGAAATGAGGTTCTTTCAAGAACCGAGGAAGCCTGGGAAACTGCCCGGTATATTTATGAAAAAAACAGGAAAACAAAAAAGCTTTCCGAGATTAAAAAAATGGTTCATGATGCCCTTTATTCTGATTCATGGGATAATGGTAAAGGATACTATTTCGCAGAGAATATGTCGGGAATTGAAATGATAAATCGTAACGAACCTGGACTCCAGGGTAAAAATGTCATGAAATTTCAGGACTGTAAAGGCACCTATATCATGAAGGAATTTATTTCCATTGCAATGTCTCCGGCAGGGGGGGGCTTTTGTTCCTATTATTATAAAAAACCGGGTTGTGAAAATGATGTACCGAAAATTTCCTATGTTAAATATTTAAAGCCTTTTAACTGGGTTGTAGGAAATGGGAAATATATAGTTGATGAAGAAAATAAAATAAAAAATGAGGTTATTAGTCGCATAGATCATATAAAATATGGAGATAGAGGATATGTTTTTGCCGGAACCTGGGATGCAAAGCTTCTTTCCGGACCATTCAAGGGGGATGATCCTGCCAAGCTTATAAAGTATGGGGGGGAAAAGACAGTAAAAAAAATAATAAATAAGGCACGTGCAGGAGGTGGATTTCTTTCATATATGGCACCTGGATTCAATGAAAACAACAGTCCTGAACCTGTGATAAGTTATGTTGCACCTTTCAGGCCCTGGCACTGGTATGTCGGGTCCTGTTTTTATACAGATAAAATAAAAGCATTGATAAAAGCAAAACAAAAAACTATGCAGAAAAATATTAAATTTATGATTTTAAAGTGTGTCTTTATTTTAAGTATTTTTTTATGTGTATCCTGTATGCTGGTATATTTCTGGGCAGGGAGGATTAAAAAAAATATTGGTGTTTTTTCAGAGTTTTTCAGACAATCTGCAGACAAAAATACCGCTATTGAAGAAAACCAGGTTTTTTTTACTGAGTTCAAGTCTCTGGCAGATTCAGCTAACAGGATGTCAAGGGAACGTCGGCGTTTTGAGAAAATTCTCAGTGAGAAAGAAAAAAAATACAGGACACTTTTTGAATCTTCATTTGATGCTTTTTCAATTATTGATGCAGACACAGGCAGATATGTTGACTGCAACAAAGCTGCTGTCAGGCTTTATGGCATAGGATCGAGGGAAAATTTTATCGGTAAGACCATTGGCATGTTTTCTCCTGAATTCCAGCCAGGTGGCCAGTGGTCCAAAGGTAATGCCATGAAATATATGGATATGGCCGTAACCAAGGGGTCAATTGAATTTGAATGGACTAACATCAGGGGGGATGGAACTGTTTTTCCTTCGTTTATCACACTGAGCGCAATGCATACCGGAGATAAAAATTTAGTTCTTGAGGTTTGCAGGGATTTAACAGAGCTTAAAGATGCCGAATCAAGAAGAGAACAGCTGATATGCAAGTTGAAAGATACAACGGCAAAAAAAGAGCGTATAGTCCTTGAACTGCAGCAGGCTTTATCAAAAATAAAAGTATTAAGAGGTTTACTCCCCATATGTTCTTCATGTAAAAAAATACGGGATGACAAAGGATATTGGAAAAATCTGGAATCTTATATTGAAAATCATTCTGATGCTGTTTTTTCCCACGGCCTCTGCCCGGATTGTGTAGAAAAATTATATGGAGACGAGGATTGGTACATAAAAAGTAAAAAAAATAAAAGGAAGACCTGATTTGCAGACAATATCTAAGCCTGTTTGCCTGTTTTGAAATTTGGTACCGAAGAAAGGGCTTGAACCTTCACGCCTTGCGGCACTAGATCCTAAGTCTAGCGTGTCTACCAATTCCACCACTTCGGCACAATATCTTTTGTAAAAATGGTGCCGAAGGGGAGACTCGAACTCCCACGAACATACGTCCACTTGTCCCTGAAACAAGCGCGTCTACCAATTCCGCCACTTCGGCTTCTATAAATTTGCAACCCGTAAAAAGGATTGCTTTGCAACGGGAATTATTGTATATATTTCTTCGTTATGTTTGTCAAGTATATATGGCTGTTTTTATGGGATAGAATGCAAATTTCACATTTTAAAATTCTCCAGATCGGCCTCATGGCCGTTATGCAGATTGTGAAGTTAAGTTTTTAAAATTTAAGGAAATTATGGAACTGATAGAAGATATTGACAGAATTGGCGGACCTTTTCCAAAGGCTGTCGTTACAATAGGCAACTTTGACGGAGTGCATAAAGGTCACCAGTCTCTTTTTCACCAGGTTATTGAAAGGGCTGAAGAGATAAACGGAACTTCTGTTGTCATCACATTTGAGCCCCATCCGTTAAGAGCACTGGGGCATGGCGGTCCGCCCCTTATAACAAGAAAAGATCAGAAAATAGAGCTGATATCAGCAGTGGGTATTGATAAATTAATCTGTATTCCGTTCACAAAAGAATTTGCCTCCATTACTGCTGCAGATTTTATTGAAAAATTTCTTATTGAAAAAATAGGAATGAACACAATAATTGTGGGTCCTGATTACACATTCGGGAAAAACAGGGAAGGAGATATTTCATTTCTTAAAAAACAGGCTGATATCAAAGATTTTGAGCTGATAGTGCCGGACTGGATTCATGACAGTGAAAAAGGGAAAAAAAGAATCAGCAGCACCAGGATTCGAGAGCTTGTCATGGAGGGGAAAGTTCATGAAACTCCAAAATTTCTCGGCAGGTATTATCAGATTCGCGGCAAAGTTGTAAAGGGAAGGGAAAGAGGCGGTTCCCAGCTTGGCTTTCCCACTGCAAATATCAAACTCCACGATGAACTGTGCCCGAAAATGGGTGTATATGCTGTGATGGTTGAATGTATAGCAGGTAAATTCAAAGGGGTCGCAAATATTGGATACAGCCCGACCTTTGATGATCACATATTTACCATTGAAGTTCATATTTTAGATTTTGCAGAAGATATATACAATACAAGAATCAGGGTCAACATGATCCGAAGATTGAGGGATGAAAAAAAATTTTCCGGTATTGATGAATTGTCTAACCAGATTAAAACAGACATAGAAAAAGCAAGAACAATATTATTGCGTTTTTAGGAGTGAAATAATTAAAAATTATGGCTTTACTTGAGATTGTAAAATATCCTGTTCCATCGCTTTCACAGCCATCTGTTCCTGTTGAAGAGATAGACGATGAAATTAAAACCCTTGTTGAAAATATGGGGGAGACAATGTTTGATGCCCCCGGTGTAGGGCTTGCTGCCCCACAGGTCGGGATAAACAAAAGACTTATTGTTTACAACCCCAATGCAGGAGATGATGAACCGCAGGAAAATGAGAAAAAAAAGGAGTTCAGGCCACTTATCAATCCTGAAATCATTTCTGCATCGGGAAGTGTTGTTTCTGAAAAAGAGGCCTGCTTGAGCGTTCCTGATTACAGTGCAAATGTCAAACGTTATAAACAGATAACTATAAAGGCCCTTAATATTGACGGGAAAAAACTTGAATTTGATGCTGAAGGAATCCAGGCGGTTATTTTGCAGCACGAGATAGATCATCTTGATGGCATCCTTTTTATTGACAGAATAAGCTCGTTAAAAAGAGCTTTATACAAAAAGAAAATAAAAAAAAGACTGAGAAATAATTGAAAAAAAAATTTAAGATAGTTTTCATGGGTACACCTGATTTTGCAGTTCCTGCCCTTAAAGCCCTTTTTGCATACAACTGCGACATAAGCCTTGTCATAACCCAGCCGGACAGACCCAAGGGCAGAGGGAAAAAAATAATTGCACCTCCTGTGAAAACAGCGGCAGAAAAACTTGGACTTGATATTATCCAGCCCGGGTCAATGAAAGGGGAAAAAATCAAAGACAAACTTGTCCTGATCAGGCCTGACATTTTTGTTGTTGTTGCATTCGGGCATAAACTCTCAAGTGAGATTCTTTCAATTCCATCGATTTTTCCCATAAATATCCATGCTTCCCTGCTTCCGAAATACAGGGGATCATCACCCATTCAGGCTGCCATTCTAAACATGGACAAAAAAGCCGGGGTAACCACAATGGTGATGGATGACAGCCTTGATACCGGAGATATTCTTTTAAAGGCTGAAACTCCAATAAAATGTGACACAACAGCATCTGATCTCCATGACACACTTGCACATATGGGAGCGGATCTTATCATAAAAACCCTTGATGCCATTTATGATGATAATATCATCCCTTATCCCCAGGACAATGAGAAAGCATCATTTGCTCCAATGCTGAAAAAAAATGACGGAAAAATAGACTGGACAAAAAAACCCGATGAAATAAATGCACTTGTAAGGGCAATGAATCCATGGCCTGGAACTTTTACTTTTTTAAACGGCAAAAGGATAAAAATTTTCGAGGTTTCCTGTTCAGATTCAAAGGAGAACAGATCTCAGCCTGAAATTTTTGTTCCAATTGAAAATATTGCTCCTGGTACAGTGATCCTCTGTGACAGCAGCGGAATTCGTGTTGCTGCGGGTAATTCAGGTTATGTATCAATTCATAAAATCCAGACTGAGGGTGGTAAAAAGCTTCATGCCTGCGAATTTTTAAGGGGCAGAAATCTTGAAACAGGAATCCGGTTTGACAGCTGAAAATCCACGTTATCTATCGTTTCTTGTCCTGTCTGAAAATGAAAAAACCAGGGTACCACTTGACAGGACCATAAATAATTACGAAGACAGATTCCATTGCCTTTCAAAAAGGGACAGAGCCCTTGCCAATGCTGTTATCTTTGGAGTTTTAAGATACAGGGGAAAACTTGACTGGATCATTTCAAAATTTTCAAATAGAAAAATTTCAAGTCTTGACCCTGAAATACTTTATCTGATTCGCATCGGTCTTTTCCAGATCGTTTTCCTTGATAAAATTCCTGTTTCAGCTGCTGTCAATACCACCGTTGAGATGGCAAAAAATGTTTCAAACAGATGGACAGCAGGATTTGTCAATGCAGTTTTAAGAAAAGCGGGAAAAGGATATTTAAATCTTATTTTACCAGATATCAAAAAAGATCCGGCTTTTTTTATTTCAGTTGAAAAATCGATACCTTTGTGGCTTTCAAGAAGATGGCTGAAACGGTTCAAGCTGAATAAAACACTTAAACTCTGTGATGCAGTTAATGAAATTCCTTTGATCACGGTGAGGTCAAATACCATTAAAATCAGCAGAGAAAAACTTGCCGGAGAACTTGAAAATCAAGCGGAAAAGGTAAGGTTTACTAAGTATGCAGAAGATGGGATCTCTTTTTCAAAACCTGCATGTGCCGTGCATGAAATAAAAACCTTTAAAAAAGGATATTTCCAGGTGCAGGATGAAGCCGCCCAGATCGTAAGTTCCATCCTTGATCCAAAGCCCGGAGAAAAAATTCTTGATGCATGTGCCGGACTTGGCGGTAAAACAGGGCATATTGCACAGTTAATGAAAAACAAGGGCTCTGTGACTGCTGTTGATATTGACAAAGGCAAACTTTTTTCCCTTGAAAAAGAGATGGAACGTCTTGGAGTCTCCATTGTTTCCACAATACAGATGGATATTTTAAAGTTGTGCCCCTTTGCACCTGATGGCACGGAAGATGTGTCGAATGGCGTGGAAGAAAATATAAAATTTACCTCCTGCCGTAAACCATTAGATCCGTTGTTTAAAGGTGGTTTTGACAGGGTTCTTCTTGATGCTCCATGTACGGGTCTTGGTGTTTTAAGGCGAAACCCCGATTCAAAATGGACAAGATTTTTTCAGGATGTGAAGCGCCTTGCTGAAAAACAGAAAGCCATGCTGATAAAAGCCGCGGATTTTGTTAAATTAGGTGGTGTGTTACTGTACAGTGTCTGTTCCTGTGAGCCTGAAGAAAATGAAGAAGTGGTGGATTTCTTTCTTGAAAAAAAACCTGATTTTTCAATAAACCTGGATAACGCCAGGATTTATGATCAATTTAATAAAACAATGATTTCAAGAAAAAGATTTTTTAAAACATATCCGGATAATTTTGAAATGGACGGATTCTTTGCCGTATCCATGAAACGAATAAATAAAATTTAGGATCGGAGATATATAAAATTATGTGCATAATTGCGCCTTCCATTCTTTCGGCTGATTTTACAATGCTTGGAGATGAAATTAAAAATGTGGAAAAAGCAGGGGCCAACTGGCTGCATATCGATGTGATGGACGGCCATTTTGTGCCGAACATTTCTTATGGCCCGGTAATTGTTAAAGCCTGCAGAAAAGTCACTAAACTTCCCCTTGATGTTCATTTGATGATAGAAAAACCTGATTTTTTCATACCGGAGTTTGTTGAATCCGGTGCAGATCTTATCTCCGTGCATGCAGAAGCCTGCATTCACCTTGACAGATCAATTAATCTTATAAAAAGTTTTACCGGAATAAAAGCAGGGGTTGCCCTTAATCCTGCAACTCCACTGAACTGCCTTGAATGGGTAATAAATGATCTTGATTTTGTTCTTATCATGGGTGTTAATCCAGGGTTTGGAGGCCAGAGCTTTATTCAGGCAACGATTAAAAAAATTGAAGTATTGAGTTCAATGATAAAAAAAAGCGGCTCAAAGGCAATTATCCAGGTTGACGGGGGTGTGGGGCCATCAACGATTGGAAAGATTTCAAAGGCAGGAGCATCATCTTTTGTTGCAGGTTCAGCTGTTTTTAAAACAGATGACTATGAAAAGACAATATCGATTCTAAGGGAAAAGGCAGAAAGATCAGCAGCATTTTCATAAAAAAATCAAAGGGGCTAATATGGACAAAATCAATAAAAAAACTTTATTGGGGAAGGAAACTGACATCAGACATCCTGAAATTGGCGTAATCCATGGTCCTAATCTTGATATGCTGGGAAAACGTGAACCTGAAATCTACGGGAGTGAAACCCTTGAAGACATAGATAATCTTCTCAAGTCAAGGGCAGAGGAACTTGGTATTCATCTGACATGCTTCCAGTCCAATTATGAAGGTGGACTTGTTGAAAAAATTCACGAGGCATATGAAAAAAAATGGGACGGTATGATCATCAATCCCGGAGCCTATACCCATACCAGCGTTGCCATACGCGATGCGCTTCTTATCCTTTCCGTACCAATTATTGAGGTACATCTCTCAAATGTCCACAAAAGAGATGATTTCAGGCACAGGTCTCTTATTTCAGATGTTGCAGCAGGCCAGATCATTGGATTTAAATCCATGGGATATGAAATGGCACTTAATGCACTTGCAAGAATGGTCAGCGGCAGTTAATAAAACGTTTGTTTTGCGATTTTAACCATTGCACAGATCCTTATCATCTTTTTCCAGGGTTTCCCTTGCCTCTTTCTGGTATGCTTTTATTCTGTCCCTCACTATGTCATCTGACATGGCCAGAATTTTTGCAGCGGCAAGGGCTGCATTGGCAGGTTCAAGTACAGTCATGGGGGCCACAGAGGAGGGCATTCGCAGGCTTGAGTATATATCGCTTCCTGCAAATTTATCACTGTACGGCGGGCAGGCAATAACCGGGCACCATGTCTGTGCGTCTGCAAATCCACTGAGAGCATTACTCCTTCCTGCTATTGTGATAAAAACAACTTTTTCCTTTTCATATTCTTTAATAATTTCATAGCATTTTATTGGAACTTTATGGGCTGAGGCTATTCGTAAAATACTTACTACACCAAGTTTACTGAGATTTTCTTTAATTTTTTCGCACCATTCAAGATCGCTTTTTGATCCCATTATTATTACAGCCTTAGCCATTTGTTACTCCTGTATTATTATGTTTTATTATTTTCTTTAATACGATTCTTTGCCTGTATCTGCCAATTAGTGGCTGCCCGCAAAACTGACCACTTTATTACGTCCTGTTTGTTTGGCTTCATACAACGCAAGGTCAGCCTGATACAGTACCTGTTTTATGGACTGACCAGGCGTTCTGAATGCTACTCCCGCACTGATGCTGAAACGCTCTTTGTCTAATGGAGAAGAAAGCGTAAGCTGCTCAATGTGACTGCGGATTCTTTCTGCTATCTGCACAGCCTGTTTTGAATCTTCTCCTGCTAGGAAAACCGCAAACTCCTCCCCGCCTATTCTGACAGGGATATCACTATCCCTTACAG
>WFQS01000506.1 GCA_015486915.1 Desulfobacteraceae bacterium | reverse complement strand
TTTAATTCCTCTTTTTTTTATCTCCGGTAGCCCGGATTCTTTGTTTACCTTTCAACTTCCACAACAACTTGGGAGATATACCTGGCTCCGGAATGAAACTATCAAGATGATTAAGACTCTTTAAGGCTCTCAAAAATTTTATTATATTTTTCAATTTACCCTCGCCTTTTTCAATGGCTTTTACTGTATTTAAAGATAAGCCGGTAAATTGAGATACTTCTTTTTGAGTCCAATTTTTTCTTAATCGAAGTTCTCTAAGCCTTTGACCAAGCTCCCTGCAGATTTCAGGATCTGACATGAAACGATAGTCCATTTTAACAGCCCTTTTAAAGTCTATTAACTTAATTTTTAGTACGTAGCAGCCTTTTTAAAGGCTATTATATTTAAAGAATTGATAAAAATCAAGTTGCTTTTGACATATTCCCCTCCATTAAAGTTTTTAGGTGATCGTTGAACTCATCTTATTTTTTACAGATCAACATGGGAAAGACAATTTTAATGCTTAAAAGCCTGGCATGCAAAAGCAAAAATCAGCAAAACGGTGAACTTCAAGAAACATAAAAACACAGAATCCGGATAAATTTATCATGGTTTTTGACTTTGACAAGTATTTACTTATATTATTGGATGTTGTATTATAGCATCGTTTTTTTGAAAACAGTTAAAAACTGTTTGATTAAGGAAGTATGCTGCAAAGTCAGCATTTGGTAAATATATTTCAAATATAGTTAGGCACCGAAATTTTTTAATATAACCGCTTTGGTACGGAGCTGGATTGGCCCAGTCGCCTCAAAGAATCAAAGATTCTGACAAATATAGAAATGAACGTATTAAATTTACGTTTTCTTTCATATAAAACGGCAATGAGTTCGGGCTGAAAAGCGCTGCGGTGCCTGAAAAAACAGAGATTGTGACGAACATCAAAGAGCATTAATTATTTTGAACTAAGTAAGCTCTTTCATATAATGGCCATGAGGCCGGGCTTGAGACTATTTGGCGGCCTCACAACAAAAATGAAACTCTGATAATTAAAGGTAGTTTGAAGGAGTTTCATATAAAAAAAATTATAATTTATAATGAGGTGTTTCATGACAAAGAGAATGCAGACCATAGACGGTAATACTGCAGCAACCCACGTTGCCTATGCAATGAGTGAAGTTGCCGCTATTTACCCCATAACTCCTTCAAGTCCGCTTGGAGAGATAGCGGATTCATGGGTGGCAAAGGGAAGAAAAAATATTTTCGGGCAATTGCTTAATATCAAAGAAATGCAGTCTGAAGCAGGTGCTGCAGGAGCTGTACATGGATCACTTTCAGGAGGAGCGGTTACAACTACTTTTACAGCTTCCCAGGGCCTTCTTTTAATGATTCCCAATATGTATAAAATTTCAGGTGAACTTTTACCCTGTGTTTTTCATGTTACTGCACGCTCCCTTGCAGGCCATGCACTTTCCATATTTGGAGATCATGCCGATGTTATGGCAACAAGAAACACCGGTTTTGCAATGCTGAGTTCATGTTCTGTACAGGAAGCAATGGATCTTGCACTTGTTGCCCATCTTTCAACCATTGAGGCAAGTGTGCCTTTTATGCATTTTTACGATGGTTTCAGAACATCCCATGAAATTCAGAAAATAGAGATGATTGATTACGAAGATATGGCTTCACTTTTAAACTGGGAGGCCTACAAAAAATTCAAATCAAGGGCAATGAATCCTGAAAATCCAAGTATAAAAGGAACAGCCCAGAATCCGGATATTTATTTCCAGGCAAGGGAAGCCTGTAATCCATTTTACAATAAGGTTCCAGCAATAGTAAAAGATTATATGGAAAAGGTTGGAAAACTTACCGGAAGACCTTATAAACTTTTTGATTATACAGGTGATCCTGAAGCTGACAGGGTGATTGTTTCGATGGGATCATCATGTGAAGCCATTGAAGAATCAATTAATGAGTTAAATAAAGACGGTGAAAGAGTAGGTCTTGTCAAGGTTCGTCTTTACAGGCCATTTGATTCAAAAAGTTTGATGGAGGCAATTCCTGCAACAGCTGAAACAGTGACGGTTCTTGACAGGACAAAGGAAACAGGAGCCATTGGAGATCCACTTTACACAGATGTATGTACCGCATTCATGGAAAACGGTGAAGGACCTAAAATAATCGGCGGAAGATACGGTTTAAGTTCCAAGGAATTTAATCCTCCCATGATCAAAGCTGTTTTTGATAATATGAAATCCATTGGTCCTAAAAATCATTTTACCATTGGAATAAAAGATGATGTTACAAATTCTTCCCTTGATGTAAGCCCTGGATTTGATCCTGCGCCAAAGGGGACCATAAGTGCTAAATTCTGGGGTCTTGGTGCCGATGGAACCGTTGGTGCCAACCAGAGCGCAATCAAGATCATAGGCGATAACACAGATAAATATGCCCAGGGTTATTTTGCCTATGATTCAAAAAAATCAGGTGGCCTGACAGTTTCCCATTTAAGATTCGGAGATGTTCCCATTCAGTCAACCTACCTTATAAATTCTGCGGATTTTGTCGCCTGTCATAAATCAAATTATGTTGAGATATACGATGTGCTTGACGGCATTAAGGACGGCGGGACTTTTCTTTTAAATTCGCCATGGTCCATTGAAGAAATGGAGAAAAATATTCCGGCAAAGGTAAGAAAGACAATTTATGAAAAGAAAATAAAGTTTTTCAATATTGATGCTGTTTCCATCGCAGGGGAAGTCGGTCTTGGCGGCAGAATCAATATGATCATGCAGACCTGTTTTTTCAGTCTTGCAAATGTACTTGATATTGATAAGGCCATTGAGCTCTTAAAACAGGATATTAAGACTAAATTTATGAAAAAGGGTGATAAAATCATTCAGATGAATATTGATGCTGTTGATAAAACCCTTGATAAACTTGTTGAGATTAAAGTTCCCGAATCATGGAAAAATGGTGAAGATCAAGTTCAAAAGGAAGAAAAAGTCAATGATTTTGTTGATAATGTAATGAATAAAATTATCCATCAGAAAGGCGATGAACTTCCGGTCAGTGCTTTTCAGCCCGATGGAGTGTTTCCAAGTGCAACAAGCCAGTATGAAAAACGCGGTGTTGCCATTAATGTTCCCCAGTGGATCGGTGATAATTGTATCCAGTGCGGCCAGTGTTCCTTTGTCTGCCCCCATGCTGCAATAATAACCGTTCTTGCAAGTGATGAAGAACTTGAAAATGCGCCTGCTTCCTTTGAAACCATGCCTGCAAAGGGTAAAAATTTAAAGGATTATAAATTCAGAATCCAGGTCAATACTTTAGACTGCCTTGGATGCGGAAACTGTGCTGATATATGCCCTGCAAAGGATAAAGCACTTGTCATGAAACCCATTGCAACCCAGACGGAACCACAGGTTGAAAATCATAAATTTTCTTTAAATATTTCATTTAAAAATGATCTTTTACCAAGGGAATCTATTAAGGGAAGTCAGTTGTACCAGCCCCTTCTTGAGTTCTCCGGTGCATGTGCAGGCTGTGGCGAAACACCATATGTAAAGGTTTTAACCCAGCTTTTCGGAGAGAGAATGGTTATTGCAAATGCAACGGGATGCAGTTCAATCTGGGGTGCTTCAGCACCTGCAATGCCGTATTGTAAAAATGCAGACGGCCAGGGACCTGCCTGGGCAAATTCACTTTTTGAAGATGCAGCAGAGTATGGATACGGTATGATGATGGCTTTTAAAGCAAGAAGAAATGCCCTTGCAGATACAATGAAAAAAGCCCTTGAAACCGATATTTCCGAAGAGATTAAAGATGCCGTTAACGGATGGCTTGCAGGAATGGACAATGCAGCGGAATCAAAGAAATTCGGCGATGAGCTTAAGGCATTGCTCGCTGTGAACACAGGCAATGATCTTCTTGATGAAATATATGAACAAAAAGATCTTTTTGTAAAAAAATCCCAGTGGGTCATAGGTGGTGACGGATGGGCATATGATATCGGATACGGTGGTATTGATCACGTTATTGCATCCGGTGATGATATTAATGTGCTTGTCCTTGATACCGAAGTTTATTCAAATACAGGGGGACAGTCATCAAAGGCAACTCCAACGGGCGCCATTGCAAAATACGCTGCTTCAGGAAAGAAAATCTGTAAAAAAGACCTGGGTGCCATGGCCATGACATACGGTTATGTATATGTGGCATCGGTTTCCATGGGAGCCAGTAAACAGCAGATGTTAAAAGCATTTACAGAGGCTGAATCCTATCCCGGACCATCCATTGTGATATGTTATGCCCCGTGTATTAACCAGGGAATAAAAAAAGGTATGGGCAAAAGCCAGTTTGAGGCAAAACTTGCAGTTGAATCAGGCTTCTGGCCTTTATACAGGTTTAATCCTCAATTGGCTGACCAGGGAAAGAATCCTTTCAGCCTGGATTCTAAAAAACCAGACGGAACTCTCCAGGATTTTCTTGCCGGAGAAAACAGGTTTGCAGCCCTTGAAAAAAGTTTTCCCGAAGAATCAAAACGCTTAAGGGCGAAAATTGAACAGGAAGTGAATGCAAAATTTGAAAAACTTCAAAAATTAGCAGAATAATAATATTAACCTCCATGAGGCGGATCTGGTTTTGCCCGGATCTGCCTCATTTCTCCACGTCTTATTACCATTCTT
>WFQS01000505.1 GCA_015486915.1 Desulfobacteraceae bacterium | reverse complement strand
GTATAGCCAGATACTATAATCTTTAAGGCAGAAATTCCCGCCTTTAACTTGAAAATAATCAACAGAGTTCCTGTCCAGTCAAAAACCCCATAAAGTGTAGAAAATATGTTATCAGAACTTCTAAAAAAATGGAAATTTTTTTCTTTCATCTTTACGGAACAGATAAAAAGATAGCTGAGCAATATAGAAAAAGACCATTTCCATTTTGCGGAGGTAATCTTTACTTCGCCAATTATCTACGTAAGCCGCGGAGCGAATTATCTGAATTGCCGGAAGAAGACTATATTAGATTCAGTCTTTGTTGTGGTAACCAGGTGTGCCGTCGCAGAGTAATTCCTTCTTAATATCGTTTGTCTGCCTGATTCAGGCCATTGCTAATTGAATTTTATCATATTGTGCTTGAAACCTCTTTAAAAAAAAAGTAATCTGAATTTTAAAGGCAGTCCCCGCAAATATAATACACTGGAGGTTTATTATGGAAAGAAGCCTTGATAAAAAAATGATCAAAAAAATTGACAGCGTTCTTGCAAGAGTCAAGGAGCCGGAGAGTAATTGCTCTGTAGGGGAAATGGGAATGATAAAAAAATTTCGCTACAATAAAAACAGACGGACTTTATATATTTATGCCAACACCTATAGCAGTAGAAGAGCCTGCTGCTATCTCATTGCAAAATTAATTGAGTCCGATGTTATGACTCAGGTCCAGAATGAATTAAAAAAGGAATTTCCTGACCTGTCTGTAAAATTTGCATGATAGAAATTAAAAAAACAGGGGAAGAATACAATGTTAAAAAGAAATTTAAGTTTCATATTTATTGCTCTATATATCCTTATCTTTTTATCAATTTCCGGTAATTCACAAATCTGCTACGGGGAAAATGCCGGCACGATAAAAATTGGTGTTATTTTAGCAAAAACCGGCAATGCAGCCTTTGACGCTGCTCCGGGTTTTAAAGTCGCACACTTTGCAGCCGATGAAATCAATGCAAAAGGTGGCATTAATGGAAAAAAAATAGAAATTGCAGAGTTTGACAATCATAGTACACCTCTCGGGGCAAGGCTTGCCGCTGAAAGAGCAGTAAAAGCGAAAGTTTCAGGTGTTGTAGGAGCTGTATGGAGTTCACATTCCCTGGCAATGGCAAAGGTGCTTCAAAAGGCCAAAATTCCAATGGTTTCACCATCGTCAACAAATCCCAGGCTGACATTGATAGGAAATTACATTTTCCGGGTCTGCTTTCCGGACACCTTTCAGGGCAAAGTAATGTCGGACTTTGCATTGAATTATCTCAAGGCAGAAACAGCTGTGGTATTAACAAATGCAAACAGTAAATACAGTATGGGGCTGGCAAAATATTTTATTAACAATTTCAATAAAAAAGGCAGGGTACTTTGGGAAAATGATTATGCAGATAATACAATAGATTTTACTTCTCAACTTGAGAAAGTGAAATCATTGGACCCTGATATAGCCTTTGTACCTGACCATTACAGAGAATCTGCATATATTATCAAACAGGGCCGTAAGCTTGGACTAAAATTGACCTTTCTCGGCGGTGACGGCTGGCTGAACCAGATGTATAAATATGGTGGAAACTCCATTGAAGGCAATTTTTATGTTGCACAATGGGATGTTGACTGTCCAGGAGCTGTGAGCAAAAAATTTGTAAAAAAATATTCCGCGGTAAACGGAACTGCTGATCAGCCTGTCATGGCTCTTACCTATGATGCTTTTAATGTTCTTGCCGATGCCATTAAAAAAGCAGGAAATACCAACACAAAAAATATAAGAGATTGTCTTGCCAGAACAGATAATTTTTCAGGAGTAACCGGAAAAATAAGCTTTGATAAAAATGGTGACCCTGTTAATAAAACCGCTGTTATATTAAAATTTGAAAATGGCAGGTCTGTTTATTTTAAAACAATATCACCATTTAATACAAAAGGTAAAAGCCGGTAAAGAGATTGTGTTGATTGACTCGATTCAAACAAAAAATATATACAATTGATAAATCCATAGTAATATAATACGTTTACGATCTGGTATTGCCAAGCAGTCTCGCATCAAATTAATAAAAAGAACCGATAAATTTGCGAGCTATTTCATATAACTGCCATGAGGCAGATCTCAACTGCTTTACAGTGCCTCTCAACGAACATAGAAAGAGTATTTGTTACTTTGTCAGAAGTAAGCTCTTTCTTATAACTGCCATGAGGCAGATCTGGTAACTCCCAGACTGCCTCTAAACAGAAAATGGGCCGAAGGCGCGCAGCCAACTCTAATAATTCAAGGTACTGTACAGGAGTTTCATATAAAAACGATTTTATTCCGGGTATAATCAGGTATGAAAGTATGAATTTTTCCCTGAAGCATAAAATTAATTT
>WFQS01000504.1 GCA_015486915.1 Desulfobacteraceae bacterium | reverse complement strand
GTGAATAGGCAATTCCAACGGAAAAAACACCCCCGTAAATTATTGGAATCCCTGCCATCCATATACCGTTAAGTGTTATTTTTTCAAAAAGAACAGCAATAATCAGGCTTAAGGAGGAGCACAGGAAGCATTGAACAAATGCCAGTCTCACGGTGTCGATCCTTTGTGAAAGTTCTCCTATTATTATAACATGAAAAGCAAAGCAGAAAGCTCCTGCAAATTCTAATAAATCACCGAAACTGATTGTCAGATCCTTTGTTACACTTAACAGGTAAAGCCCTGCAACTCCCATAAAAGCTCCTGCCCATGTACCGAATCCAGCCTTTTGTTTCCTGAAAAGTCCTATTATCGGTACGATAACCACGTAAAGTCCTGTTATGAAACCCGATTTTCCTGCAGTCGTATAAACCATACCGACCTGCTGGAGGCTCGCACCGGCAAAGAGAACTGCACCTGAAAGCATGCCTCCTTTAAGGACTTCATTAAATGCAGGTACAGAAGATTGCGTATGGTTTATTTTTCTTTTTTTCCTGCCGGAGGCAATGAAGGGCAAAAGAGAAAGGCCTCCAAGGGCAAAACGTATACCGTTAAATGTAAAGGGCCCTACATAATCCATACCCATTCTCTGGGCAACAAATGCAAGCCCCCATATGGATGCAACAACAAGGAGAATGAAATCCGATTTAAATGCTTTTAATTCCATTATATTTTTTATGTTTAACCCTTTTTTATGTACTGTTATGTTTCTATTTTATTTCACATGAAAACTGCTTCTCTAATATTAATACAATGTATAAGTCAAGATAAATGGATACGTAATGGAAAATACCGGTTATTTTAATCTTGCCTGAAAAGTCTTATGCTGTTATGTAATAATTCAGCATGGCTTAAAAATTACAGGTCAAGATAAAAATTGTTTTTTTGTAAAGCCTTTTGCAAAAAAATATTTGATCCGGTCAGGGATATTATGGGGTGGTGAGAATATTTACATTATATCAATGATAACCCTGAGAAAATTCATCAAGTTATATAATTTAGTATAGTAAGGAGGCAGGCCATGGAAGATCAATCATCGAGAGAGTTTATTGAATTTGAAGAAATAGATGGTGAGCTTCTATCAGCATCAGTGGCTCGTAAATCTTTTCGTATCCCTTTAATTGATAAACCCGGTTTTTTACTCATGACCGGCCAAAAATTCTATTCACTTGCAAACATAAGTGTCAGTGGTATTGGGATTTTAGTGGAATCAGAATCTTCTTTTTTTCTTGGGCAGGTTTTAACTGATTGTGAACTTATATTATTCAAAAACAGTATAAAAGGATTGCAGGGGAAAATTGTTCATTGCTCTGCTGACGTGTCCGGCAAGCGCTTGTGTGGTGTAAAATGGCTGAATCCTGATCCACGCAGCAGTAAAAAAATTGAAGCTGTCATCCTTGCTCTGAAGAAAAAAATATTTGGAGATAATCAGTCTGAAAACCACATTGATCCTGAAAACCACATTAATCGGGAGAGTATGGAATAATGCCGGGCGAAAAGCAAAAAGATATAATAGATATCATATTGAACGACAATGACGATGATAGCTCTTCTCCTGATCTGAAAGAACTTGACTGCCTGATTTATCGCAGCTCCACAGATATGCCCGTTGCAGGTGACAACGTTTCCGGAGCTGAAACGGAAAAATGTGAGGTATGGGAAATCTCCAGGGAAAATATTTCTGTTAAGATTTGGAAATCAAAGGCAAAAATAAAGGTACGGTTCTCCCATGAATTAAAGGGAAATATATCAATAAAACGCATTGCCAATATTGCCGTTGATGCTATTTTAAAAGAATTGCAAAAGGAGATAACGTGATAGTTATTGTGTGCCCCAAGTGCGGCAGAAAACATAAGGTAAGCAGAGATCGTATTCCTGAATTTAAAGCTATTATTGCCCGTTGTAGAGCCTGTGGTAACAGGTTTCCTGTCGATTTGAAGAAAATCAGTTCCCAGAGTAGATCAGGCGATAAAATCATTGTTGAACCCGGGATAAGTCAATACAATACCAGGAAAATATGCGTTTCCTTAAGTAAAGGCGGAGTGGGCAAAACCACAACCTCCGTGAATTTAAGTGCTGGTCTTGCCATGGCAGGCTACAGGGTTCTTCTTGTGGATACCGACACCCAGGGCCAGTCAGCCTATATGCTTGGGAAAAGGCCCCAGGCCGGACTGACTGAACTTCTAACCGGAGAACTCGGGCCCGGTGAGACAATAATTCCAGCGAGAAAAAACCTGTGGCTTCTTGGAGGTGGTAAGTCCCTTGCCGGTGTGAAGCGAATCATTGATAAAAAAACTTTTGGTGCGGAGTGGACTATTTCCGAATCGTTAAAGCAGGTGGATAACCATTATGATTTTGTCATTATTGATACTTCTCCCGGCTGGGATCAGCTCACTGTAAATGTTTTGTTTTATGCAAGGGAAATTCTCATCCCCGTTGCACTGGAGGCAATGCCTCTGCATGGGCTTGCACAGTTTATGAAAAGTATAGGCTCTATACAGAAGTATCGTAAGAACATTGCTCTTAAATATGTTCTGCCTACCTTTATGGACCCAAGGATCAGGGCTCCCCGGAAAATATTTTCCACTCTTAAAAAACTTTATAAAGACTATATCTGCAAACCCATAAGATATAATGAAAGTTTAAGTGAATCTCCTTCGTTTGGTAAAACTATTTTTGAATTTGCTCCCGGGTCCAG
>WFQS01000503.1 GCA_015486915.1 Desulfobacteraceae bacterium | reverse complement strand
TGCCTGACAAAAATCTGTTTTCTGTGAGGGTAAAGGATAAATTAAGTTCTAAAGGTAAACTTACAGGACAGATTCATGCTGTAAGCTCAGGATTTGCAGACACCATATTCAGGTCGATCATGCTCAACCAGACCCATGAAGAGCAGAAAAGATTCTTATACCGCTTTCTTTTAAGGAAAAGAAACAACATGGTTTTAAAAAATCTTGTCTGGTCAGATCCTGTTGCACGCAATATTCCTTTTAATTTTTCCTGTGACTTTTCCATTAAAAACGCCTGGCTGCCGTGGACAGGCCCAGAAGAAAAAGCATTTCTACCCTTGAGTTCAACGCCCTGGCCGGGCCTTATGGACAGATGGATAATCGGCAGGGCAGATCTTACAAAACGCAATTATCCCCTTAAAACAAGTTATGTATTTGCAACAAGATGGACAGAGGATATAAGATTTGAAGAAAAGTGGGAAAAGTTGCGCCTGCCTTGTTTTTCAAATACAGACAACGGTGTGCTTGTTTCTGAAACCGGGTTTGATATCAGGAAAAATTCCCTTAAAATCAACCGTTATTCTGCCCTGAAAAAACTTGAAGTGTCAGCCGGTGAATATGGTTTACTCACAAGGCTGCAGCACGATTTGAAATATGGAGCTTATTTACCTGTAATCATTTCAGACAAAAACAAATCAAGGAAAAAATAAAAAAAATGCTGAAACAAAAATATTATTTTCTTTTACATATCTTTGCTGTGCCTGTTCTGATCTTAATCTTAACCTTTACCTGTACCAGTGCAAAGGCAAAGACTTCTCCTTCTTTTCTTTTAAATGCAGATGCCGTTAATAACTACGTTACAAAAGAATATGTTCTCTCTTCTGACGGAAGCTACACCTTAAATCTTTCCATGCAGACTGAAATCAAAACCTATAAAGGTAAAAAAGACCGTGCTGATTTCAGATACCCGTACAACAGCGCATTTGAAACTATTACCGTAAAAAGCGCCAGGACTGTAACACCATCGGGCAGTATATTAAAAGCTGACACAAAGGAGATCCACGATATAATTGACCCGGCCACATCAGACAGTTCATTTTACTCAAAATCAAGACTTCGGGTAATCAGTTTTCCCGCTGTGGAAAAGGGCTCAAAAATTGAATTAAGCCTTACCATAAAAAACAGATTGGGTTTCTGGCCTGTTGAGTCGTTCCGGCTGAGCGATCCTACTTTAAGAAAACAGGTGATTGTAAAAATTCCTCTAAAGGCGGACGGCTCACCTGCAGAAATCCTCACAACAAAACTAAATGATAAAAAAATAAAGTTTGAAAAAAAAATTCAGAAAAACTTTATTGTTTATTCATGGACAGGAAAAAATCTTGCTGCAAAATATACAGAGCCCATGTCCCCGGGATTAATAAACATGAAGCACTGCCTTATCCTCTCCTTGTTTCATTCATGGAAAGATACTGCCCGTTTTTTAAAACTTAGATTCAAACCCAAACCTTTTAAAACGTATTCAAAGGGTTTGATTCCTCCATGGGCAAAGGGAAAAACTGCTGATGAAATCTACATGGCGATGATGAAACATCTTGCCGTGTACCCTGTTTCTCTTTTTGAAACTGATCTTTCTTTTCAGCCTGCCCGACTTACCCTGAAAAAGGGTTACGGCAGCAGTACAGACCTTGCCCTGCTTTTTAAACAGCTTCTTAAAAGCAGCGGTATAAGTTCAAGTCTTATCCTTGCAAATACAGAAGGAGATTTCATTAAACCGCTTGAAAAAACATTCTCCCCTGCCCTTTTTGATCAGGTTCTTGTCCGGTTAAAAGGCCGATTCTATAATTTTTCTGACAGAGATATCCCGCCCGGAATAAGCCTTGCTGAAAAAAGCATGGGGCTTGATCTTGATCTGGGAAAACTTGATTTTATAAATTCAGGAAATACTGACACAAAAAAGACTGCAATGGTCATGAATATCTCTGAACAGGGAACTCTTTCAGGCCGATGTACAAAAACGCTGACAGGACTTTTTACCATTGGGGCAAGAAAAAGATTGCGCTATGTCAAGGGAAAAGAACTTGAGATTAAAATATCAGAAATGGTGCACGGAATTGATCCTGCTGCAAAACTGCGGCAATGGCTCAAACCATCCGGCCTGTCAGAATCTGTGCAGCAAGTAAAGCTGAAATTTGATTTTTCCAATGATACCCCTTTTGCACAATCCTCTGACAGATTTTATTTCCCCATTCCCTTCCCGGATATTCTTTCACCTTTGAACCGGTTTCTGCCTGTCAGGCATTCTCCAATTGCATTACCCCTGGAAAAAACCGAAATACTGTCAATTTCAATGAATATTCCTTCAAATCTGAAGCCTGTGTTCCTGCCCTATGATACAAAGGGCAAAAAAGGACCGCTGTCATGGGAAATAAAAGCTAAATTTAAAAAAGGTATTATAAATTACTATAGGAAAATAAGCTTAACACGCACAATGGTTCCAGTGCACCTTGTTCCTGATTTTTTAAGCAGGGTTGTGCAGTTAAGTTCAAGAAACAACAGGGTGATAATTTTCAAAAAATTGCAAAACGGCCATAAATATTAAAATAACAAGACAATATAAAACGGGCGATGCCCGCAACCCAACTGCCTCTCCTCAATTTCTTGTTTTTTATTAAAGAAATTAAAGGGTAAACACTAAAGGAATCAACTATGAAAAATCAAATTGAAACACATTACGGATCAGATGACCTTTTGGAAAAAATCAGGCAGGGACTGGAAAAAGCAGGAAAAAATCCGGATGAACTTGAACTTAAAGATCTTGCTGTAATTGATCAGCTTCATACCGGAGGTCACATTGCAAGTCTTAAGCTCGCAGAAAAAGCAGGCCTTGACCGGGAAATGAAAATCCTTGATGCAGGCTGCGGTATAGGCGGAACTTCAAGGCTTCTTTCAAAAGAATTCAAGTGCAGTGTAACTGGAATTGACCTTGTTCAAAAATTCATTGATGCAGCACATTTTCTTACAAAAAGTACTGGGATGGAAAAAAATAATCATTTTTTTCAGATGAGTATCCTTGAAACTTCCTTTGAGGACAATAGTTTTGACTGCATATGGTGCCAGCATACTTTAATGAATATAAAGGATAAAAAATCGGCATTTTCAGAATTTAAAAGAATCCTTAAACCTGGAGGGAAATTGGTTCTCCATGAAGTTCTCAAAGGAGAAAATAAGGATAAACAAATTCATCTGCCTGTTCCATGGGCGGACCGCCCGTCTTTATCCTTTTTGATTTCACAGGAAAAAATGAACGAACTGGCAGATGATGCAGGATTTATATCCGAATTCAGCGATGACCAGACCGAACAGGCAAAAACATGGTGGAACAAGGTAAAATCCGTAACAGAAAAAGCTGCAGGCAAAACAAGACCACTTGGGCCTCATATTATATTTGGAGA
>WFQS01000502.1 GCA_015486915.1 Desulfobacteraceae bacterium | reverse complement strand
TCTTGGTGGAATCACTGCCAAATTTATTGAAACAAAAGGGCATTCTCCGGGAAGTATTTCTGTTTTTATACCGGAAATAAAGCTTCTTGCTGTTTCAGATGCCCTTGGTTTCCGCTATTTGGACGGGGAATTTACACCTGTTTTTTTTACGGGTTTCAAAGATTACCTGCAAAGCCTTGATCGTCTGGAATCGTTTCATCCCGAGATTCTCTGTCCAGGACATCAGGGGCCGTTGTTGACAGGTCAGGTGATTGATCAGGCCTTTATCAGTGCAAAAAATACTGCCATTGATCTGAAAAAACGTATTCAAACCTTTAAAGGATCAATGGAACAGCTCACCAATGAACTTTTCAGGGAAATCTACCGGGACGAATTTAAGGTTTACAGCAAAGAAAATATTTTTAACTGCATTAGGATTTTAATCAATAGAAGCCGTAGTTGTTAACTTATTTTATTTTTCATAATAAGTGCCACGAGGCAGATCCGGATTCTCTCAATAGCAGGATTCCTTGAATATTTCCTCCGTTCATGCTAAAACCCTGTGAATTTGTTGATAAGTCAAATTTCTAATTTGTTTTTGATTTAAAAAGCAGTTAGGGCAAAGGTATACTCTCCTGTAAAGTGGCAAAAATGGGAATAAAGTGGAATATGTAATTTATGAAAATTTTTTTTAAAAAAAAACTGAGCACAAGAGAAAAAAAACTTTTAAGGTTGATCGCTTCTCATTGGAAAAGATTAGTTGCAGCTGCTTTATGCATGATAGTTGTAGCTGCTGCCACATCAGTTTCCGCCTATCTTGTTAAACCCATGTTAGATGATATTTTTATTCATAGAGATAAATCCAAGCTTCTGCTTCTACCGGCAGCAGCTGTTCTTATTTTTTTCCTGAAAGGAATGGGAGCCTATGGTCAGCAGTATTTAATGAAATATGTGGGTGAATCTGTGATCATGGAATTTCGGAATTCTCTTTATGCAAAAATAATTGATATGCCAATGGCTTTTTTTCACAAGGAGAAAATAGGAACTCTTATGTCACGGATCACAAATGATGTAAATATTGTGAGAGGCATGGTGTCAACTGCTGTGACAAGTTTTACAAGGGATTTTTTTACCATAATCGGGCTTACCTGTGTCATTTTTTATATGGACTGGAAACTTGCCATGGGAGCTTTTCTTGTTTTACCTGCTGCATTTTATCCGATTTTTATTTTTGGAAGAAAAGTAAGGAAATTCAGTACCGGATGTCAGGAAGCCATGGCAGATCTGAACAGTTTTCTCCATGAAACATTTTCAGGGACCAAGGTTGTTAAAATTTTTACAATGGAGGAATTTGAAAAAAAGAGATTTAACAAAAAAGCCTATGATCTTTTCAGACTTGAAATGAAATCCGTAATTGCCAAAGCTCTTTCCTCCCCTGTAATGGAATTTCTCGGCGGACTTGGAATAGCATTTATCATCTGGTTCGGAGGTTCAAGGGTTGTCAACGGGACATCAACTCCGGGAACATTTTTTTCGTTTCTCACCGCTGTGATGATGCTGTATGATCCGGTTAAAAAAATGAGTAATCTTAACAATACAATACAGGGTGGCCTTGCAGCAGTAACAAGGATTTTTGATATTCTTGAAAGGCAGCCGGAAATAAAAGAATCTGAAAACCCTGTTTCTCTTGAAGGGGCAGCATTTAACATAGAGTTTGTTGATGTTGGCTTTGCCTATGATTCCGATAATCTTCCTGTCTTAAACAATATCAATCTTAAAGTTAACCCCGGGGAGATCCTTGCCATTGTGGGTATGAGCGGAGGAGGAAAAACATCCCTTGTTAATCTTATTCCGAGATTCTACGATGTTACTCATGGCAAAATTCTCATGGGAGGAAAAGATATAAGGGATATTCCCGTTAATTTGTTAAGAAGTAAAATTTCCATTGTTACCCAGGAACCTATTTTATTTAATGAAAGCGTAAGGGACAATATAAGATACGGTAAATGGGACGCAAGTGACCAGGAGATAGTGCAGGCTGCAAAAGCAGCATTTGCCTATAATTTTATCATGAATTTTCCAAAGGGATTTGACACTTCCATCGGAGAACTCGGAAGCCGTCTTTCAGGCGGAGAAAAACAGAGAATCTGTATTGCAAGGGCATTGATAAAAGATGCTCCGATTCTTATCCTTGACGAGGCAACCTCTTCCCTTGATTCGGAAGCTGAGCATGTGGTTCAGAAAGCGCTTGGCAATTTAATGAAGGGCCGGACAACCTTTGTTATTGCCCACAGGCTTTCCACCGTTGATCATGCCCACAGGATAATACTGATCAAAAACGGTAAAATTGTGGAAAGGGGCACCCATGAACAATTGATGGAAAAAAAAGGAGAATATTTTAAACTGCAGACCATGCAGAAAACAAAAAGAATTCAGGGAAAAAATATTCATGAACCCATATGATGAAATTGATTTAAGTTCAGTTAAAACATATTCCGCAACTGAGAGGAAATCAAAGGTTACAACTGATCTCGAAGCCGTTCCTCCCTGGCCTGGAATGCAGATTGAAGAGTTTCTAAACGGTCTTCCTGCAATATTAAAAGCAGAGGATCTTAAAAAAATTGCAAAAGCTGTTGTTAATGCAAAATTTAAAAAAAAACCTGTGATAGTCATGCTGGGGGGGCATGTCATTAAAACAGGATGCAGCCCCATACTTGCAGATCTCGCAGATAAAGGATATATCACACATTTTGCATCAAACGGGTCTGCTGCGATTCACGATACAGAACTTGCAAGATTCGGGCATACCTCGGAAGATGTTGCGTCACAACTGGAAGACGGTTCATTCGGGATGGCTTCAGATACTGCAGAACTTGTCAATAACGCCGCCATCCGGGCAGTAAGGAAAAATACAGGTTTTGGCGAAACCGTGGGTGCAATGCTCATTGAGGAAAACAGCCCTTTTCTTAAACGTGCTTTAACTGCAAGAGCGTACAAACTGAGAATACCTTATACATTACATATAGCAATGGGAACCGATATCGTGCATCAGCACCCCGGTGCAAATGGAGCTGCCATTGGTGAAGCTTCTCTTCATGATTTTCGTATTTTTGCATCATCTGTATCAAATCTTGGCAATGGCGGTGTTGTGTTGAATCTCGGCAGCGCGGTTATAATGCCTGAAGTTTTTTTAAAAGCACTTTCAATTGTCCGTAATCTCGGACATGATGTAAAAAATTTTACAACGGCCAATTTTGATATGATCCAGCATTACAGGCCGACGCTTAACGTTGT